>NZ_JAUBSA010000035.1:0-59769 GCF_036702115.1 Microcoleus sp. LAD1_D5
CATTTAATTGGACTTTATTTATGATCCTTGCGCTGTAAAGCTTGTAGTCTCGTTCCAAAAACTGTCCGGAGTATTGTTTAGGGAATCTTTAAAAAAATCTTTTACCAAATCCTTCGCGCCGTCTACTGCCAACTCTTCTAAGATGGGTTTGACGAGAATGCCAACTCCCTGCGCCACTCCCCAGATCACAAGCCACTCGCTCATAAAGCTAGCCCGATAATTAATTTATGTTGATAATATAGCAATTATCAAGGATTGATGAAATCATCAAAAACTGTAGGGTAATCTCCCGTGATTGCCCCGATAGGTTAGGGTAGTATCAGTTTTCTATCGCTGGGCTGCGATTAGCCCCGATCCCGCCTGATTGTTGCCCCCTACTACCCCCTAAAAATCGGGAAGAGCATCAAAGTTGCGCTTTTTTAAAGGGATTTACGGGAGTTCGACTCGGCTATAACGAGCGATCGACAATTAGCTCTTTTATTCTTGGCGGCGGCTAGAAAATAGTTATATTTTTATATGTTTCTGGTCGAGCGCTTGTGTTATAATCTAATAATGGAAGTGTGAGTAATTTTAAAATTAACGTATAATATCCTATTATTTAATAATACCATATCAATCGCAAACAGTAAAGTAGTGGCTCCCCAAAAAAAACAAAAATTTTTTGAGATATCATTAAGAAAAGTAAAGCGTAAAATTGGTAAGTGGGCGATAAGAAGGTACAGACAATTATGACATACGACTACGACTTGTTTGTGATAGGTGCGGGTTCCGGCGGATTGGCGAGTTCCAAGCGAGCAGCATCCTACGGCGCAAAAGTGGCGATCGCCGAAAATGACTTAGTAGGCGGAACCTGCGTAATTCGCGGCTGTGTCCCCAAAAAACTCATGGTGTACGCCTCAACATTTTCGCACCTTTACGAAGATGCAGTGGGCTACGGTTGGAGTCCAGTAGAAAGCAGCTTTGATTGGGAAAAACTCGTCACCACGGTAGACACAGAAGTGCGGCGGCTGAGCAAACTGCACATCAGCTTCCTCGAAAAAGCGGGAGTCGAATTAATCTCAGGATACGCCAAATTTATTGACCCCCACACCGTCGAAGTTGGTGACAAAAAATATACCGCAGCCAAAATCTTAATTGCAGTCGGCGGAGAAGCCAGAAGAGTCCCAATTCCCGGCATCGAACACGCGATCACCTCCCGCGAAATCTTCCTGCAAAAAGAGCAGCCAAAACGGTTTGCCATTTGGGGTGGCGGCTACATCGGCGTCGAATTTGCTTGCATTATGAACGGGTTGGGAAGCAAAGTAACTCAAATCATCCGCAGCGAGTTAATTTTGAACGAGTTCGACACAGAAATTCGCACCAACGTGCAAGAAGGAATGATTAAGCACGGAATAGACATTTTGACAGAAAGCTCGATCAACCACATAGAGAAAACCCCAGAAGGCTTACAAATAAGTTTGTCGGGAAAATCGGAAGGAACGCTCATAGTAGACGCGCTGTTGTGCGCTACCGGGCGCTTGCCGAACTTGGAAAAATTGGCTTTAGAAAATGCGGGAGTAGAAATCGATAAATGTGCGATCGCAGTTACCAAAGACAGCCGTACCAGTCAACCGCACATTTTTGCAGTCGGAGATTGCACCAACCGCATCAATTTAACGCCAATTGCGATCGCCGAAGGACGCGCTTTTGCAGATACTGAATTTGGCAACAATCCGAGAGCAATCACTCACGAAAATGTCCCGTCAGCGGTATTTTCCCAGCCGGAAGCGGCTACAGTCGGCTTAAACGAAGTGCAGGCTAGAGCCAAGTTTCCTGACTCAATTAAGTGCTACACAGCCAAGTTTCGGCCGATGTTTCACGCTTTGACAGGCGCAGACGAGAAAACTTTTGTCAAGTTAGTCGTTGAGACTAATACTGACAGAGTTTTGGGCGTGCACATGGTTGGGAAAGACGCGGGCGAGATTATTCAAGGAATGGCGATCGCTGTTAATATGGGAGCTACGAAGAAAGATTTCGACGTGACTATTGGCATTCACCCATCGACTGCTGAAGAGTTTGTTACTTTGCGGTAAAGCTGGGAAGTCGCCAGGGGTTTAAACCCCTGGCTAATAGCTAAAGTCGGTTAAAACCGACTCAAGAAAACTATTTTGAAGAACAGGCATCCTGCCTGTTCCACACAAAAATTTAATTTTCTTGTGGAACAGGCCGGAAAGCCTGTTCATAAAAGGCTAATTGACAATGGTGCAACATATGAGTTAAAACCGACTCAAGAAAACTATTTTGAAGAACAGGCATCCTGCCTGTTCCACACAAAAATTTAATTTTCTGGTTGTGGGGTGGGCGTCCCGCCCGCCCAAAAATACAATTTAGATACAAAACAGCTTATTAATGAGTAATTCAACCAAACAAAACAAAATTTTAGCATTCTATCTCGGTCAGGAGCCTGATTCACAAGGTCGGGCGATCGAGGATATTTGGTCGTGGGACTACCAGAAGCTGGAATCCGTGCACAATTACATTCAATGGCTGTTTCCGCTGAGAGAAAAGAGTCGCTTTAATTCCAGTGCTCCGACTTTAAATGATGAGGTGATTCAAGCTTTTAGAACAAGTGAAGAGTTGAAAAATCACTTACTCCATTCGTTCACTGTCATGCTGGCATTTTACGGGCTGGAATGCCGCGAAGGGGAAAACGCAGCAATTGTAATTGCAAAATCCGAGGAATATTTGTCAAGAAAAAGAGAGTGGATTCAACAATTTAATCACAACTACCTGCGGCTGACTAGGATTCTTACAAGTTTGACAGAGTTGGGATTAAAAAATTACGCTTTAGCTCTTTTCATGTGTTTAGATGAGATATATAACGAAGAAAAATCCAGTATTAGTTTAGAAACTTATACTTATTGGAAAAATGCTGTAAATACTTAGAAGCGATATTTGAGAATTATCGCTATAGCCAACCATACGACCCATAATAAAATTGAATTTTTGTGGAACGGGCCCCAAAGCCTGTTACGGGCGGGCTAAGAATGCCCAACCCCTACTCCCCACAATAAAATTTAATTTTTGTGGAACAGGTCGGATTGCCTGTTGCTGACATGAGTGCAGTTTTCCACCCCAGGCGGATTAATGCTCAAAATAATATTTTAAATTATTTGAACCTTTTTTGCGATCGTCCTGTCTAAACACTTCAGATAACGAACTGGTGGGGGAGACTTCACAGGTGTTAGGTGTGCCAGCCAATGTTTTAACCGATGACTGTTCCGACTCGGACTTAGTTGCTCAATGTTTAAAGGGCGATCGCACTTGCTTTCGCTACCTTTACCAACGCTACCAACACAAAGTCAGGTCAACCCTTTACCAACTCTGCGGCCCGTCGCTTCTTGACGATTTAGCACAAGAAGTATTTCTGCGAGTGTGGAAAGGATTGCCCAAACTCAAGCACCAGGAAAACTTTTCTACTTGGCTTTATCGAATCACTTGGAATGTGGCTTCCGACCAAAGACAAGCATTTGCTAAACAGCATTATTTTGACTCCCAGCTCAAAAATCAAGAAGTAATGGATGGGGTTATTCTAAAAGATAACACATCCGACTTGATGAAGTTGCACTATCAAGATTTAGTGCAGCGGGGACTGGAGCAATTGAGCTTTGAACACCGCAGCGTTTTGGTGCTGCACGACCTAGAAGACATCCCGCAAAAAGAAGTGGCTCAAATTTTGGGACTGCCAGCAGGAACTGTCAAATCTCGCGTCTTTTATGCCCGAAATGCTGTGCGACAATTTTTGCAAAAAGAAGGTGTCAGCGAGCTATGAATAACCAAAGCAGCGACCAAAAGTTAGTTAATTTCTTGAAGCAACATCGCCCAAACCTTCCCGAAGCTGCGCCCGATTTTGAGCAAAAACTTTTAGCTGCAATAGAGAGGAATGAGGCGGGTGAGAGAAAGCTCAATTATCTGGGAGATCCCCAATTTACCCGGTCTAGTAAAAGGTCAAGAATGGTCGGTTTTCGCAAGTGGGTTTTTCCTTCTGCGATCGCCGCTGGCTTGCTAGTTTTTTGGTCGGGCTACCGTGCGTTTGAGACTGCACAATTGCCAGATAATGAAACAGCTAAGTTAGAAGCATTTTTAGTCACTAACTGGGAGGGTGTACTGCATGATTCTAGCGAAAAAAATATGACCGATCGCTCGCAAACAGACTGGTTGACTTTCAGCCAGAGTGCTGACAGCGAACCGCTAACAAATAACTAATATCAAAGAGGGAATTTTCATGTCAATTCGTCGTATTTCTGCCCTAGCCGTTTTAATGCTGACTCTCGGCAGCACAGCCGCAGCAATAGCAGTTCCTAATCCCCTAGAACCGGAAACAATTGCCCAAAACCAGCGTCCCAATCGACCCGGTGGCAAGGAAGGGGGGATGTTCGAGAAACTTAATTTAAGCGCAGACCAAAAGCAGCAAATGCAGGCAGTTCGCGATCGGTATAAAGACCAAGTTTCGCAGCGGATGCAAGCAGTCCGCCAAGCCCGACAAGAATTGGAAACGATGATGTCTGGTACGGCAAATGCTAGCGAAATGCGCGAAAAACACCGTCAAATAATCGGATTGAGGCAGCAGTTGGAAGAGGTGCAATTTGAAAGTACACTCGCAATGCGAGAAGTGCTCACAGCCGAACAGCGCAGCCAATTAGCTCAAATGATGCAGCAGCGCCGACAAACTGCGAAAAATCGGATGCAAAACGGTCAAAAATCGCAGTAGTCAAAAACCCCAGTAATTGACGAGTGGTTTTGAGTGAATCGCAGGGTGCGTAGTGCACACTCTGCGATGATTCATTGTAAGCAGGTATAAATCAATAAATGCAGGCAGGGAGAAACGCTGCTTTTCTGTAATCTATGCAATGGCTTTCTATCTTCGCAAAAGCCGTCTAAAAGCGCAGCAACTTTAAGTCTATTCGCTTGCTTTATCTCTTCGGAAAATCACTATATATTTTCATCTACTTAAAGGCTTTAAATTGTTATTAATAACTCTTATTAAGTTAGAATAATTAGTTGGGAAGTATCATAAGATTTTCTGGATGAATTTACCGATAGACTCGACTTACATTTATTTACACGGATTTGCTTCAAGTCCCAATTCAGCTAAGGCTAAATATTTCCGAGAGCGCTTTTCTTACCTAGGAATTGACCTAAAAACTCCCGATCTCAATCAAAACGATTTTTCCGGCCTCACTCTCACCCGCCAATTAAACCAAATAGAAACAGAATTTTTGCCAACCCAATCCTCCCAACATCCCACAGAAAATGTAAAAAATCTAGGGGGAGTCACCATAATAGGGTCTAGTTTTGGGGGGCTGACAGCGGCTTGGTTGGCCCAGCGACAATTGTCAGTAAAGCAAATAGTTTTGTTAGCACCGGCTTTTGACTTTCTCTCCCACTGGCTGCCACTGTTGGGACAGCAACAGTTAGAAAAGTGGCAGTCTGAGAAATATCTGCCCGTTTACCACTACGGCGAACAGCGTTATCTGCCACTAAAATATCAGTTTTTGGGAGATATGGCTCAATACCCTGAAGAAAAATTAATGCGTTCAGTCCCTACGTTAATTCTTCACGGCAAGCATGATACAATAATACCGATTCAAGCTAGCAGAAATTTTGCCGCTAACCGTCCCTGGGTGCAATTAATCGAATTAGAAGACGATCATTCTTTGGGAAATGTCCTAGCGGAAATGTGGGAAGCGATTCAAAAGTTTTGCCAATTCACAAATTAAAATTTGACCAACTTGCAAGTCTTAACACTCAAATGACTGAACAAGATCGATCGACTCGCACCTTAGCCGTTGACATTGGCGGAAGTGGCATCAAAGTTATGGTGTTGGACAATGAAGGCGAACCCCAAACGGAACGCAGCCGTTTAGAAACGCCTCAACCACCGAAACCGGAACCTGTACTAGAGGCGATCGCCTCTTTAGCCAGCGGACAAGGGGAATTTGACCGAGTATCCGTCGGTTTCCCCGGCGTCGTGCGCCTAGGCATCATCAAAACCGCAGTGAATTTAGATCCGTCTTGGATAGATTTTGACCTAGAAACTACCCTCAAAGATCGCTTGGGAAAACCTGTGCGAGTGGCTAACGATGCCGATATTCAAGGATTGGGAGCAATTGCTGGGACGGGGGTAGAATTAGTAATTACCCTGGGCACCGGTTTCGGTTCTGCCTTATTTGTCGATGGTATCTTGGTGCCAAATCTAGAATTAGGACATCACCCGTTTCGCAAAGGGGAAACTTACGAACAGCAATTAGGGCGATCGGCATTAGATACAGTGGGTTCCAAAAGATGGAATCGCCGTCTGGAAAAAGCACTCGCCTTTCTGCAAAATCTCTTTAACTGCGATCGCCTTTACATCGGCGGTGGCAATACTAAAAAGATTGTTTTTGAGTTACCGCCCCAGGTTAAAATAGTACCCAATGTCAGCGGTTTATTGGGCGGGATTGCTTTGTGGCGCGATTGAATAAACTTTGTGGTCAAAAGGCCCATCATGATCAAAGGAACCGGATTTTTTGCTCGGATTAAAGGCAATAATCCAGTCTTTCGGTAAAAAACCCGGTTTCTGAATCGACGACAGTTGATTTGTTTTTTGGCTGGTGCGAGATCCGTTTAAAAAATTATTCGCCCATCGGATCGCGGTAGCGTTTGGGTTCATCCTTGCGAAACAGATTCGCTAAACCGAGGATACCCAATAAACCCAAAGCACCCCAATGATTGTTGTCGTCCTTGCTTTCTTGAAAGGGAGTTCTGTCTAGAACAACTCCATTAGAATCAGTATTGTTCTGTGCCGGAGCTGACTGCGTTTGAGCTGAGGCAGGCATAGCTGAAGGGAGAACAGCCAAACTTAAAGCTATGAGGGTAGCGGCGGCATTTTTAGATATATCGGAAGGCTTGACTTTCATACTCGGTTTCCAAATATCAGCAGTTACTTTATCAAAATAATCAATTTGCCATAGCCGACGCATCAATCGAGCGACAGAAACTCAATTCCCTCCCTCCTCTTGCTTTCGAGATAGAACAAGCTCTATGCTAAGTTCAGATGCTTCTAAGCAGATTATCTAAAATAAAAAGTCGTAAATTATACCATGCTTCCCTTTATCCGAAAAGATTTAGCCGAACTTACCGCATACACTCCCCATCCGGGCGGCACATCAGGAGAACCAGCGCACTCGGAAAGTGCGATCGATCGCCTTGATACCAACGAATGCCCCTACGACTTGCCAGAGGAATTAAAAAAAAAGCTAGCTTGGACTTACCAGCAGTTAATTGAGACAAATCGCTATCCCGACGGAGGCCACGCACGGCTCAAAGAGGATCTCGCCCAATACGTCAATGAATCCCTAAATGTCCCCCCCCTTAACAAGGGGGGGCTTGGGGGGGTTACACTGCCCAAAACTGCCATTACAGCCGACAATATTTCTGTGGGCAACGGTTCCGACGAACTAATTAGATCCATCTTAATAGCTACTTGTTTAGGCGGTACCGGCTCTATTTTCGTTGCGAATCCCACCTTTTCGATGTATGGAATAATCGCCCAAACCCTCGGTATTCCCGTTGTGAGTGTTCCGCGAAAAGAGGAGACTTTTGAAATCGATATCGAGGAGGCTAAAAGGGCGATAGGCCAAAATCCAAATCCCCCCGTGCGCGCCGTCTTTGTCGTTCATCCCAATTCCCCCACAGCCAATGCTTTGACAGCAGATGAAATAGAATGGTTGTCAAATTTATCCGAAGAGATATTAGTAGTAATTGACGAAGCCTATTTTGAATTCAGCCAAAATACTTTAGCAGACCAATTGCACCATCACCCGAATTGGATAATTTTACGCACATTTTCCAAAGCATTTCGACTAGCCTCAATGAGAGTTGGATATGCGATCGCCCATCCCGAACTCACAGCCACCTTAGAAAAAATCCGTCTCCCCTACAACCTTCCCAGTTTCTCGCAAACTGCAGCCGAGTTCGCCTTAGCGCAGCGGCAGTTATTGCTAGCAACCATTCCCGAAACTCTATCAGAAAGAGCCAAATTAATTGCAGCGCTAACTCAGTATCAAAAATTGCAAGTTTGGCCGAGTGCGGCTAACTTCGTTTATCTGCGGGTAAAAGCCGGTGAGGGCGAATCTGCCGAACAGGAACACAAACAAATCATGCAGCAGCTAAAACAGGGAGGTACTTTAATTAGGCATACTGGAGGAGGTTTGCGAATTACGGTGGGTAGCCCGGAGGAAAATCAGCGAACAGTCGATCGAATAGGAGAAATTTTTGACAACTCATAATATTCGGTATCCAGTTTCTGCTTAACACAAAAATAACTTTGGAGAAGGTATATATGCTTCAAGGAAAGGTTTTACGGGTTGCTCGCCCAACGGATTGCCTCGATCGAGTTGTTCATTTCTACACAGAGGGTTTAGGGCTGCAAATCCTCGATAGTTTTGAACACCATGAAGGTTTTGACGGAGTAATGGTTGGGATGCCAGGAGAAAGCCACCACTTTGAATTCATCCATCAACGGGGACATATTGTAGGTGGCGCTCCAACTCAAGACAATCTTATCGTCTTTTATCTTCCTAACCAACAAGAATGGCAGCAGGCTGTTGAGCGAATGAAAGCAATGGGATTTGAGCCTGTAAACTCCTACAATCCTTACTGGGACAAAGATGGAGTGACCTTTGAAGACCCAGATGGCTATCGAGTCGTTTTGCAGAATGCCGAGTGGAGCTTGTAGCAGCGCGATCGCAGCCTAAGATATCTACACCACTTTATAACTGATCATTTCCTTGTCGTGCCGCCCGAATGGTTTGGGGAAATACGCCTACTAAAAGTGCCAAAGCTTCATCGGGAATTTGTGCCACCGTTTCCGAATCCAAATATTGTTCAAACTGAGTTAAAACCATTTGTGCGCGTTCCAAAGCTGTAGGCTTTGCCGTTAACTGTTCCATTAACCGCACCCACTGCCGCCGAATTCCAAAAGCTTTCTGTATTTCTTCGGGAGATTGAGGGCAAACCAAACAAAAATCGCCCACGGGAATCGCCTGCTGAGAGTCAACATCAAAAACGCCCCCAACGGCAGCCCCAGGCCCGGCAAACTCCGCGTGGAAACGTTTAATCAAAATTAGGCCGTTCCGGCGACGGCTATCTACCATCAACAGCTTGCCGCTGTTAATTTCTACGAGAATGTCAGAGGAGTGGGGGTGTTCTGTCAAATCTGTGCCAAGGTTTCGATGTCGCAAGTCCGGGCCACCAGAAAAGCCGACGCGGACAATATAATTAGAGGTAAGATTAGAGCTGGATGAAGTATCAATTTTTTGCTCCTCCCGCTGCCGATCGAGATTATTCATTTAAAGTTATAAATTAATACTGTCACAAGGTGGTAGTTTGAGCGCGATCGAATATCAAATGCAGGTAGAACAAGCAGTAGACACCCTGAAAGCGGATCTCCCGACGCTTTTTGAAAAAGACATATCCTACGACATCTACACAAAAGATGTTTATTTTCAAGACCCTGTTAACAAATTTAAAGGAAAAATCAACTATCGCATTATCTTTTGGACTCTCCGATTTCACGGGCAGCTATTCTTTAACGAGATTTACTTCGACCTGCACGACGTAGATCAGACAGCCCCTGATACTATTGTGGCAAATTGGACTGTTCGCGGGACACTGCGGGTTCCCTGGAAAGCTCGGATTTTTTTTAACGGCTACTCTACTTATAAACTGGATAAAGACGGCTTAATTTACGAACATATCGACACCTGGGACAGAGAACCCGGAGAGATTTTAAAGCAGTTTTTCCGCAAGGGAGAGGAGGCGACCCAAGTATAAGCCAAAAAGGTCGATCGCGCGGAGCCATCAGGGCCAGCAACCGAATTAACTTATAATGGCTAAAATAATCATCATCCCTCCGATTCATTTTCTGCTATTTGTAAATTGCTAAAATGATTGTCGCCTCTGATTCATTTTCTGCTATTTGCACTCCTGAAAAACATCATGGCTGATATTGTCGAGACTGCCACCAATGCCGGTTCTTTCAAAACACTCGTGACTGTTATTGAAGCGGCTGGTTTGTTAAATTTATTGCAAAGTCCGGGTCCCTACACCGTCTTAGCACCAACTGATGAGGCATTTGCCAAAATTCCTACGAACACTATTACGTCTTGGCTGGAAGACATACCCAAGCTCAAGAAAATTCTGACTTACCACATTCTGTTTGGCGAGGTACTAACCGAGAACTTGCTTGAGTTAAGTTCTGCTGAAACAGTGGAAGGTTCTGTGGTGGGAATTGATACTTCTGACGGCATTAAAGTGAATGAGGCTAAAGTTATCACTCCAGATATTCTTGCCGACAATGGCGTCATCCATATCATTGATGCGGTGCTAATACCAGCATTAGTTGCAGCATAATCAAACTTGAGGCATCTCTAAATTTAGTAGGGTGCTTATGGGCGCACCTTACATTTTAAACTAGAGAACTTACGCAAGTGTCACAATTAGTAAGGTGGGTCCGATCCCAAGCCATCGATCATCCGTCCATAACTCGGTCTGACGCACCCTACAAGTCGATTGGAGCGTGACACTTGCGTAATTGCTGAACTAATTATCCGAACCTAAAATTAATCCCGATCGCGCCGGCAGCACCAATTCTAAATGCCGAGTTTTCCCGTCACCTTTCCAAACAAAGTCGCCTTTCCCATACAGCAATTTATCGTGAGGAGATTTCAACTTAGCTGGCTCAAAGCTAATATTAGCTGCTTCGGTCGCGACATTGACAGCAACAACTATTTCCTCATCCCCCAAAATTCGGGCAAAAACGTAAACCGTTCCCTCAGCAAACAGAATTTGGTACGATCCAGTACGGAGGGCAGCATATTTGTGCCGCAAAGCTATCAACTGCTTGTGGTAATCTAAGACATCCATTTCCCAGTGAGCTTCTAAGGGAAAACCGCGGCGAGAATCGGGATCGAGAGCACCGGGCAAACCAACTTCATCGCCGTAGTAAATGCTAGGAGCTCCGGGAAAAGTTAACAGCAGCAAATTAGCAAGTTCGACGCTAGCTTTATCGCCTCCAGCAATTGTTAACAACCTCGCGGTATCGTGACTGGCTAACAAGTTGAGTTGAGTTAGCTGTATTTCCCAAGGATATAATTCCAAAACGTGCTGAATTTTGTCGCCGTACTCTTTAGCAAAAAGCGCCGGATAGGGATAGTAAGAACGGCCTTCAAGTTGAGCTAAATCAACCCTGTCGCCCGCTGCAAAAGCAATCGTCGGCGCAGCAAAAAGATAATTCATTACCCCGTCAAATTGAGTACCGTCGAGCCATTCTCTCGCATCTTCCCAAACTTCGCCCACAATGTAAGCTTCGGGATTAACTGCCTTAACTCGGTCTCGAAATTCCTGCCAAAATCCGGGGCTTTTAATTTCAAAAGGAACGTCCAGCCGCCAGCCATCGACGCCGAATTTAATCCAATATTCGGCGATTTCCATGATGTATTCTCGCACTTCTGGATTGTCGTGATTGAATACAGGAAGGGCTCGATTCCCGTCCCAACCGGCATAATTAGCAGGAAAATTGCCGTCGTAGGCAGATAGCGGCCAGCCTTCAATTTTAAACCAATCCACCCAAGGAGAATGGGGGCCGTTTTCCAGGATGTCGTGGAAGAAGAAAAAGCCGCGGCTGGCGTGGTTAAATACGCCGTCGAGGACAACTTTGATGTTGCGATCGTGAGCGGCATCTAAAAGTTCTTTAAACGCTGGATTGCCGCCCAACATCGGATCGACTTGATAGTAGTCGTGGGTGTGGTAGCGGTGATTGCAGGCCGACTGAAATATGGGGGTAAAGTAAATTGCGTTAATGCCTAAGTCTTGCAAGTAGTCTAGCTGTTCCATCACGCCCCACAAGTCCCCGCCTTTGTAGCCTTGCAGAGTGGGGATTTCGTGCCATTCTTCCCACATGAAGTTTTGCAGCAGGCGTTTGCGGGGCTGTTTGCTTTTGGCGAAGCGATCGGGAAATATTTGGTAGAATACCGCGTTTTTAACCCAGTCCGGCGTTTGAATTTGCATACACTTTTTCTAGCTTTTACGGCTTAGGCTACAGTAGCAGAGGTTTCTAGGGGATCTAACTTTTGGTAGAGAATAGACATTTTATCCCATTTTTTTCATCGACAAATTGTAAAATATTACACAAATTTGCAGTCAATCTAAGATTGAAAACTGAGCTCTACCTAGAAAATTATGGTTCCGACGGGCGGCGCTTCCTGACTGCTGTGGAGTTGGACAAACTCAGATAACAGGAACGCCAGCAAAAAGAACCGGATCAAATTCAAGCAGAACCAGAGCACACTTTGGGCCCATACAGAGGGTTAGCGGGCGTGGCGTTGCGATCGACCAGCCTGGAACAAGAACAACAGCGCGCGCCATCCTGGAGCGAGAAATTGCCAAAACGGGCAATTAACCTAAAAAACTTGTTATTAACAGCCAAAATCCCCACCCTTATTCTTTCCTTAAACTGCCCTTATTTATTGAGGGGTATTTTAACTCACAACTCCAAACTCATAATTCCAGTCCCGGACGCACTCCAACTCTCATAAACCGGGTTTTTTAACTCTTATTGAGGGTGTGAAGAAGTATTTGGATTAAACAACCCGGTTTCTGCGTAAGTGACTCGCTCATAAGTGAAAACTCAAAACTTCCTTGCTCTCCCCCCTTGTCAAGAAGCCCTCACCATCCGACACTGTACTTGGAGAGTTAATCGACCCTAGGGAGAAAGTTCCTTGAAAAAAGTTTTAGCCATCATCCTCGGTGGCGGTGTAGGCACCCGCCTTTACCCCCTAACCAAACTGCGAGCCAAACCCGCAGTTCCCCTCGCAGGCAAATATCGCCTCATCGATATTCCTGTCAGCAACTGCATAAACTCCGAAATAGTCAAAATCTACGTCCTCACCCAATTCAACTCGGCATCCCTCAACCGTCACATCTCTCGCACCTACCAGTTTTCCGGCTTCACGGAGGGATTTGTCGAGGTGCTCGCCGCCCAGCAAACTCAGGAAAACCCCAACTGGTTTCAAGGGACAGCGGACGCAGTTCGCCAATATCTCTCGCTGCTAGAACAGTGGGACGTGGATGAATACTTGATTCTCTCTGGCGACCACCTGTACCGCATGGACTACCAGAAGTTTGTGCACAGACATCGCGAAACTAAAGCCGATATCACCCTCTCGGTTTTGCCAATGGACGAGAAGCGGGCCTCGGATTTTGGTTTGATGAAAATCGACGACAAGGGCCGCATTGTTTCTTTCAGCGAAAAGCCAAAAGGCGAGGCGCTCAAACAAATGCAGGTGGATACTACTACACTGGGACTGACAGCGCAGCAGGCTCAGGAAAGTCCTTACATTGCTTCGATGGGGATTTACGTCTTCAAAAAAGAAGTTCTGATTAAACTGCTGAAAGAATCTCCAAACCAAACTGATTTTGGTAAAGAGATTATTCCGAATTCTGCAAAAGACCACAATGTTCAAGCTTATTTGTTTGACGATTACTGGGAAGATATCGGAACCATTGAGGCTTTTTACGATGCTAACATGGCTCTAACAAAACAGCCTCAGCCGCCTTTCAGTTTCTATGATGAAAATGCGCCGATTTACACTCGCCCGCGTTTCTTGCCGCCGACTAAGCTTTTAGATACTCACGTCACTGAATCGATTATTGCGGAAGGCTGCATTCTCAAACAGTGCCGGATCGACCATTCTGTGCTGGGAGTTCGATCGCGCATTGAAGCTGGATGTACGATTCAAGACACCCTAGTCATGGGTGCGGACTTCTACGAACCCGACGCCGAAAGGCATTCGAGTTTGGGCACCGGCGGCGTCGCCCTCGGTATCGGTGGAGATACTACAATTCGCCGCGCGATTGTGGATAAAAATGCCCGCATCGGCCGCAATGTTCAAATAATTAATAAAGACCGAGTGGAAGAAGCAAACCGCGAAAACCAAGGTTTTTACATCCGCAGCGGCATTATCGTAGTCCTGAAAAATGCCACGATTCCTGATGGAACTATCATTTAGTTATTAGTCATTAGTCATTAGTCGTCAGTCATTAGTTTTTTAAGTTAAAATCTGTTACCTCTCAGCAAGTGACTGATGATAAATAATTAAATTAGTGACAGATCACCAATGGCCGATGACTGATGACTGATGACAAAATTTATTTTTTTGTTGATTATTAATCCTAACTGCTGATGCGAGGTTGTTGAAATACTTGGCTTAATTCAAAGGCTCGCGCATTATTAATAAGTGACAGTCTCTGTTACTGTCTGCCGTGATACCGATATGTCCGCTCGCCTGCGTTTGGCGAATAGCTTCTGATTCTTGTATTTGCGCTGGTAGCACGACTGACAAATGCGCTGCCCGTTTCTGAGTAACACAGAACTCTCGGAACTATCTTTCCAATCGTCGCAGCAGCCGCAAGGCCAACTTAGCAAATAATTCATAATGTTAGCACCCTCGTAGCGTTAAAAGCTTATCGTTCTACTATCCTATCTTAATGTTTTATAAAAGTGTGTGATGTAGCTAACAGACAGCGGAGAAATTATGTTATATTACTTTGAATTAAATTTATTCAGAGGTTGTAAAAATAAAATTCTCTAGCACGGGTGTGGCGTGAATAAAAAATCTCTAGAAAATTTGTGTAAAAACGGCGCAATTTAGGGTATTATATAGTCACAATTCAGACACCAGATTTGGCAGAACTTGCTGATGAAAACCTGCTAAGATTTGGATTGGGTGATAAAGCTCATATCGAGAAGTTCGTAGGCGTAAGCCGGGGCGTAGCCATCGCACCGCGCCCCGGAAAAAAAGACCAAAAAAAGATCGCTCGTCCGCGCCAGTCAACCCTCCTGGGCTCGCGCCAGCAACAGCAGCAACTTTCCCCGCCTCACCTCAACCGGGCTGCTGCCTTCCGAAAGCCCCAAGCCGCATAACTCCCCAAGAGTTTGCGGCGCAGGAGTTTCACCGTCTCAAAGCTCACAGGTATAGCAACGGCCCAGATGGTAAGGACGTTCTTAATTGATGAAAACTATGGTTTGTGTTGTCGAAGGCCAAAAGCTTTTCTAGAGGCTGCTGCTTCGGCTCCCTTCAGCACGAGAGAGCCGAATGCTATAAAATATCAAACAGCAGCGGAGTGCGGAAATTGCGATCGTCCAGCAAGAAGCAACCGAACTCGATCGAGTCCAAACCTTTGATAACCTATAATTTGAATGAGATGCCGCAGGCACTTCGGCTCCTGGCATTATACTAATGCGCCATCCTGCGGCTAATTTGGGATTTATTCTTTCTAACAACTAACAACTAACAAATAACAACTAATAAAGAGGGGATTGCTTAATGGCTGCAACAGATTTTAAAGACTATTACGCTATTTTGGGACTCAACAAAACTGCTAGCTCTGACGAAATTAAAAAAACTTTCCGCAAACTAGCCCGGAAATATCACCCGGATATGAACCCCGGGAACAAAGAAGCCGAAGCTCGTTTTAAAGAAGTAAACGAAGCTTACGAAGTGCTATCAGACCCAGAAAAACGCAAAAAATACGATCAATACGGTCAATACTGGAAGCAAGCTGCCACAACTCCAGGCGGATGGCCAGGCGGGGGCAGTACAAATGTAGACTTTGGCGGGGTTGACTTCAGCGAGTACGGCAGTTTTGACGAATTTATCAATGCCTTGCTAGGCCGCGCAGGTAGCAGTGCGGGTAGTGGCCGCAACGCCAAGTGGAATTACAGCAACTACCGCACCGGCGGGCCCACCGGTTTTGGCGGATTTGAAGATTTCGCGGGGTACGAAAATCGCACCGCAGGAAGCTCTCTCGACAGCGAGGTGGCAATTTCCCTAACTCTGGGGGAAGCATTTCGGGGCACTTCCAAGCGAGTCGCCACGGGCGAAGTTTCGATTCCTGCGGGAGTGAAAACCGGCAGCAAAATTCGGGTAAAAGGCAAAGGTCAAGTTGACCCGTACACGAAGCAGCAGGGAGATTTGTACCTAAAATTAGAAGTTTTGCCTCACCCTTTCTTTCAGTTTGAGGGAGAGAATTTGGTCTGCGAAGTGCCGATAACTCCCGACGAAGCGGTGTTGGGAGCTTCAATTGAAGTGCCGGCGCCTGAAGGTATGATAACTGTAAAATTTCCGGCGGGGATGCGATCGGGTCAGTCTTTACGCTTGCGGGGCAAAGGATGGCCAAAACCCAAGAAAGACGAGCGGACTGATTTGTTGGTAAAAATTGCGATCGTGCCACCGAAAGAAATTAGCACTGTAGAACGCGAATGCTATGAAAAAATCAAAGCAAATCGCACTTTTAATCCCCGGAGCAATTTAAACCAAGCGCTACTTTGAAAAAACTTGCATTTCTCAGACGCAAATAATACCGTTTCTTAAATATTTCCTAGGGACACAGCATTGTTGTGTCCCTACTGTATGCAAGCGCGATCTCATTTGAAAAAAACCCTGTTAACAAGTCAACTTTATATTCGCCCGTAATTGGCAGTTTCCAACGTTATCAAGACTCTTCGCTAGCTCTTAGCTGAGTAGGTTGGCTACCTTGTTTGATGTTGATGCTAATTTTTTTAGCTCCTTTGTTCTCCAGGTCTCGGATGTAACTGTTCGAGCTGTTAGAAGCTTCCTGTCTGCTGTCATAGGGGCCAAAGTAATAGGTACGCTTGGGCGAATCAGTATCAACTTCTACCCACCATTCGCCACGTCGAGTGCTGCTAGCAGGTTGAGCTAGCACCCAAAAGGCAGTGAAAAACATACCCAACATAGAGATTTCAAACATATTTACCTCTGGGAAGATTTAAGTAGTTTTTTCTGTTCCCTCTCAATTTATCAACGCAACGGGATCTATCGGCTCGTCCTCAGTGCTGATTTAGCCCCGATTATTTTTGGCAGTTAATGCTAGCTAAAATCTGCATTTTGGTGGAGAAGAAGCCGACTTTTAAGCCACCACTACAAATATAAAGTCCGCAGGGTAAGGACTAGGACAAGAGGATGCTTAATATTATTGTTGAGGCTTCAGTTAATGAAAAACTAAAACAGAACTTACGCACTCTAGACGCCCAGAAACCGGGTTGTTTAACCGATACCCCTCGCGATAGACGGAGTATTTTCGTCAACAAACGCGGTTTCTGCGACCAAGAATATCAAAATTATTAAGCAGCCACACCTTCTGAGAATTCATCACAAATGGTGAGATCCGAAGGTTGACACCGTTTGATGCGGATGCTAAGCCTTTTGGCTCCCTCGCTTTCCAAGTCTTCTATGTACCCTGGAGTATTGCTGGAAGCTTCTTTGTCGGTGTCAAAGGGGCCAAAATAGTAGGTACAGTGGGGCAAATCGGTGACAATTTCTACCCACCATTTCTGGGGGCTGCGGTGGCTGGGCCCCGCAAGCACGGACAAGACTGCGACGTAGATACAAAATAAATAAAATCCGAGCATCTTTATTCTTCAGGGGTGATTTAATTTATTATTTCAATCTATCAAAATAATTTGCCCCCTGGAATCAACCTCAGTGCTGATTTTGAGTCGATGGAACAGAGATGTTAGATTTTAGAGCTTAGATTTTCCTCCCATCTAAAATCTAAAGCAAAACCCGCCGGTGCGGGTTGTTTGCTAAATGAAAAATGCTCTTTTTCCCAACAAGATGGCTGGGCAAACCTCAACCTGCTGAGGTTTAGCGCTTGCCTTTGGGAAACTGTTCGATACCAGCCCAACCGTAAAAAACCAGCTCGTCGTTCTGAACTCGGCAGCGGTCTACTCGCAGTTGAGTGCCCTCTAAGGCAAATTTGTCTAAGTCGAGCAAGTTATTTACGTGGGCAATTATAGCTTGACCCAAGTCTACTGCTTGCCCGTCACCGCCGTAAGTAACGCTGACAAATTGGATTTTGCGTCGGTCTTCTACTTGCAACTGAGCTGTAATATCTATGTTGACGGGTTCGCTGGCCTCGCCTACGGTAATCTCGGACTGAAGGCGAATTGATTTGTCGGCTCCGAAGCTGACTTCAGTGTTTTGAAAGTGCAGAGATTGCTCTTGGTACTTCAGCTTCTGGAGTTTTTCAACTACAAAAGGTGTATTGAATGAGGTGGTTAAATCCGATCGAGTTAAGACTACTCGCATATTTGCCTGGGTAGGCTGCCGCAATTTTACTTGACCTGCAAAAATCGCCCCAAAATCAATGGAGAGTGCTTGCAGATAGAGTTCCATCACTTCTATACGCAGGCCGTTGTACATCAACATACCTTTGCCAACGAAGTCGAAACCGTCGATGCTTCCCTGCAAGAGTTTGGCCACAGGTTCGACTCGGATATTGGCTTCTGCCTTTTCAGAACGCTTGAATAAGGCTGCGATCGCAGCTCCTGCTACTTTACTAACAAGGCGATCGCCACTTTGACCTTGAAAGGATGTACCGCTAAACAAAGCTGCTACCATTTATTCGTTTGCTCATTTACAGTCGCCATTATAACCTCCTATTAAGAAATGTTAAAATAGCTTGTGCTTATTCACATCATAAGCACGGATTGTTTAGTTGGTGTGCATGGAAAATCACATTTTTGATTTTTTAATTGCTCAGGGGGGTGCCTTGGAGACAAGCCCGATCGAGCAACGCTCCATCCCAAACGGTTTGTTCGATCATGGCACAAAGCAAATTAGCCCCCGTCAGGTTAGCGCCACGCAGTACGGCTCCATTCAAGATCGCTTCTTCCAAGTCAGCTCCCGACAAATCAGCGCCGGACAAATTGGCATTGCTCAAATCGGCGGAGTGCAAAATTGCCCGAGCCGCATTAGCGCCCCGCAAATCGGCGCCGCGAAAATCGACACCGCTCAAATCCAAATTGCCGATCGCAGCCCCGGTCAAAAAAGCACCCCCAAAACTTGCATCGCGGACTAAAGCGTTAGCGAAAGAAGCTCCCCGCAAATCGGCATTCCGAAAATCTGCGCCTCGCAAGTCAGCGCCGCTCAAGTCAGCGCCACGGAGGTTGGCTCGCAATAGGGCCCGTTGCAAGTTAGCGCCGGCGAGATTAGCTCCACTCAAGTTGGCTTGAGACAAGTCGGCACCGGCGAGAGCGGCTCCCGATAAGTCTGTGCCGGCTAAATCAGTGCCGGCTAACATCAAAATTTTGCCTTTGCGTATGGCTTCGAGGTCATTAGTCATTAGTTTTTAGTCATTAGTCATCAGTCATTGGTCATTAGTCATTTTTCGCACCCTACTGCTGCGGCTGCAACTCTCAGAAGTAGGGTGCGCTTAGGAAGCAAAGGCTGATTTTTTGTAGTGTTGGAAAGGATTGTGTGCCGAGTTTTAAATGCCCCATGCCCAATTACCCATTACCGATCGCCCCTTACCCATCCAGTTATTTTATAATGCCGGAGCGGCTGCGGTCGTGCGATCGCCCAAATCCTCCAACCATACATTCGGCAGTTGGCTCGGGCGAGTCGGTAACTCCATCAAACCCATTTCTGCCAGTCTGACGACGTTGCCCAGAGTTTCCACCAAAGCCGGATCGAAGCGAATGCCGGACTGTTCGCGGCACTGTTCCAAAGCTTCGCTCAAACTCAAAGCCGCACGATCGCCACGCGGTTGAGTCAATTCTTGAAAATAAGCGACCAACCCCAAAATCCGCGAAGCAACGGGTATCGCTTCGGCTCGCAAACCCTCTGGCCTGCCGCTGCCGTCCCAATATTCGAGTTTATACTTGACAATTTCCGCAACAGGTGCTAACTCCGGCATTGCTTGCAGCAGTTGGGAACCGATGAAACTGCGATCGCGCCAAAAGGATAAAGTTGCTTGGTCAAAAGCATCGGGAGTGCGATCGAACACCTCATTCGGGGCAGAAACTAAGCCGACTCGAAACAGCAATCCAGCCAGCCGCAGCCTCCGCAACTGCAAAGCCGGCAAATCCAGCAGTTGACCCAAAGTTTCCGACAAAGCCGCCACCTGCAATGACGCTGTAGGATTTGAGGTATCGCGTTCGTCCACGCGCTGTGCCATCCGCAGAAAAGCTTGAAGTTTGTTTGCGTTCAAATTGCGGCTGATACGCAAAGCTTGACCTTCCAATTCCCACAACTCGCGGGTTTGGCGGTTAATTGCCACCATTTGCTGCTGAGAACTTTGCAGGTAAGTGACTATCCGCGATACCACGCCGCTAATGTCTGCCAAGGGCGGGCCAATGGTAGCCAGAATTTCGTGGTACATTTCCAGCAAACTGTCGGCTAAGGGGGAGTTATAATGTCGCGTTTGTTCTATAAAAATTTCTGCAGCAGCCGACACCAAAGACTGGTCAAACGACCACAAACCGTAGAACTTTCGTTCTGTATCTACTTCTGGCTTGCCCTGGGGCAAGTATTCCTGGGCTGAAAGTTCGCGGCAAAGCACCATTGCTTTGTATGTCGGGGCGAGGATGATTAAATTCCATTCTTCGATGATGGGGTCGTTTTCATCGAGATTTATTAAAGATACATTTTCTAATTGCCCGGTTTTGTGGGTAGCGAAACCGCTGTCGGCTACTGCACCGATGACAACGCGGCGAGAGGCATTAGCAATATCGAGGTAGCGATCGGCTTCCTGTAAATACCATTTACCCTGCTGAAACGTTACCAAAACTAAGGGTTGGAGTTCGCTCTTGTCCCCGCCACTGGTTTGCAAAATGTGGTCTTCTAGGGCGTGACACAGAGCTACTAGGGTGTTTTTGAAGTATACCCCGTAGCTAGAAGGCAGTTTTCCGTCGGGAAGTGTAGCTTGTAGTCTGGCGAGAGTTGATTCTGGATTCATTACAAAAGGCTGTGCCGGCTTTTATTTATTGTAGCGGGCGATCGAACTTCTAGAAAAGACTTTTGGCAAAAATCCGAGTTTTTGAGTTTTCACCGCTTCGCAACCGAGTCAATGTAGACTGCGCCGAAGAGTACCTGATTAATTTTAGCAATTTTCTGGAAACCCTCTGTCTTTGGCTGAGTTTTTTTCAGAAGAGAAACCTGCCGAGAGGAAGACGGTAAATGACTTAGGTATTAACTACTATTTCTTACAACAATATTATTAGGAATTCTGAGCGTGCTTCAACAAAATAGAAGTTTAGGGGAACAGGCGATCGACAAAGTTGCCGAGATTGCTATTGCTAGTAAATTAGACGAATCGGAAAGTTTGTCTGTCACAGTCAACACCGATCCTGGGCAGCTAGCCCAGGGAGCAGTAGAGGCTGTTGCCGTTGAGGGCAAAGGATTGGTAATGCAACAAGACTTGCGCGTAGAAGAATTGCAAATTCACGTCAAGGATATTGCTGTCAATCCCCTGAGCGCTATGTTTGGCAAAATTGAACTGAACGGGCCTGCCTTCGGTGGGGCGCGCGCAGTTTTAACCGAAAGCGATATCAACCGCGCTTTTAATTCCGAATACATCAGTCGCAAACTGAACAACTTAAAAGTTACTGTTGACGGACAACTGCGGACAATAGACGTTAAAACTATTGAGTGCCAATTGCTAGCCGGAAAAATCGCTTTAAATGCTGAGGTATTGGTGCGGGAAACTGCCTCAACTGAAAAAATTTATTTTACAGCACAACCTCAGATCGCAGATGGCGGTTGGGCAATTTCTCTTGAGGATGTCGAGTATCCCGAAAACAAGGAATTTTCGCCTGAGTTAACAGCAGCTTTGGCGGACAAAGCTGGTGAAGTTTTAAACTTGCGAAATTTTGAAATTGAGGGAATGTCCCTGCGAATTCAGCAGCTAAATGTGGAAGCTGGTGTGCTGACTTTGCAAGCTGAAGCGAAAGTCGAACAATTTCCAAATTAGTAGCTTGTAGGGTGTGTCAATGGATTTTAGATGTTAGATTTACTCCACAGATGAATCTGGGGGTTTGAACAAGAGTCTAAAATTTTACTCTTTCCACTACAACAGTCGTTCGCAAGTATCCGTTGTTGGGCGGGGTCAAAAACACAAAAGATTTTGACATCAAGCAATTATTGGAACTGACGCATCCGAAGACGATGCTTTGAAACTACCTCTGCCCTTTGCTTGTCCGTCGGGTACGAGTGTCTCAACCGAACTTATTCTAGAAACCCGGTTTTTTACCTGGTTTCTAGATACCCGTGCGTTAGTCATACCGAAAATAATTTCTCCAAGGCGATCGCACTTTTTAAATCCCTCTAAAGTTATAAAAAAATTGCTAGCAATCGGTGGCAAAGTATCACCGCCGTTAGAGGCAGGCAGAGAGAGTTTATTTTTACTCTATGACAAGTAGTAAAAAATTGGAAACCTTTTGTGAACACTGTAACTTCTTTTTTTAAAAGACTGCGTATCGGTCAATTTTTGACTGTATTGATGGCAGGTTTGCTGCTGTTTACCAGCACCGCTTGCAATGCGGGCGATGTTCGAGGTGCTCGGCCTGAGAATCCTCCCGTTCAAATGGGAGGAATGAATAACCCCCACAAGGCCGGTGGTGATGGATACACGAATTATCAAATGTCTACTGACCCTAAAGTCAATCAATCGCCTGCTAAAGCAGAAAAGAATCGGGCTGATTTGTCAATCGTGGGCGATCATCTCCTGGCTGCGACTACCGCTGAATCTAATTCCTCAAAGCTGCTTTATCCGGGTTCTGCACCGATGGAAACTGACAAGTTCGACCCGGAACTCGGCGGAGATAAAACTCTTTTAGAAGCGTCAGACGGACAGCCGGCTAAGGCTCAACCCGTATTCGATCGCAGTGATCCCGATGCCAATATTTTAGAGAGAGTAGGCGCCGCCTTTAAGGATGCTTCTGGTTTCCTCCAAGATAGCGCTGAAGATGCCAAGGAAAGTTCGGTTACGAAGCTCAATCCGCTGCAAAAATAAGCAAGCAGAACTGGCGCGGTCTAGCCAATTTGTAGGGGCTTTTTCTGAATAGTCCCTACACTATATTCACAAGACTTAGGCAGAAATTCTATATCTGTCTTGAACGCAGAATCTGCAGGTGCGCTGGACACACCTTACTATATATTACTCATGTAAAATTACTTTTTTCGTAAGCCCCGTAGATCAAGGGTGCTGATGGCTAGACCTATCTGGCGTGTTAAATCTGAACCATATAAAAAGCAGAAAACCAATATTTCACAGTCCGATTTTTGAGACTTCAATCAAGAAAAATTGCTTGGGAAGCTTGGGTTTAGAATCAAAAAGCCCAAAGTTAGTAACCTCGTTGGTCACACTCCTACTGGGCTATGTGCTGATGCCGCACCTTACCCTATATACCTCGTCTCAAACTACTTTTTAGCCTTAGTCATGTATCTGTAGGTTGCTGATGGCGCACCTTACCCATATTCTAGATTTTAGATTGGGGATTTGAAATTTATAGGACTTGCGCCAAAAATGAAAAAGTGAACCCTTGAAATTGCCGCGCTCCGGCTGGCAATGACAAACTCGCAATGACCGAGTTTTCTCATTAATGCACAAGTCCTGCTTTTATTCCTCTACAGAAACTTTGTTTTATTTACCTTTGGAGTCAGAAACATCAGCAATCAAATCGTCTTTATCAACTTTAGGTACAAAATCAGGGCGTTCTTTGGATTCCCAACCGGGGGGACGCTTGGAGTTATACCAGGCGATCGAGCCGATCGTAGTGGCAGCAATAAAGCCAGCAACAAGAACTGCTATTGGAGTCGTCAAGCTGACACTTGATTCCGGCACTGGCTGCTGCATCAGCAGCTCTATCATTACTCGCCTGATGGGTGCAACAACAACTGCTATGGGAGTGGTCAAGCTGATATCTATCATTAGGCTAAATCCTTATCTACTCTACTTTTACATTATCTTAAGTGCTAATGCAGTTTGGTTGATATATCGGAAGACAGAAAAAGTGACAGAATTGCCGTCATAATGTTTAGAGCTTGAAAATAGGAGAGCTGATTTTATGCCGTTGCCGACAATAGCATTGCTGTTGGCTGCTAGTTTCAGCCTGGGTGCTTTACCGCTAACGGGATGGGCGGTGCGAGTGTTTAGCCGCCGAGATTTGAGGGCGCTGGGCACGGGGAATGTTGGCGTGTCGGCAGCTTTCATTCACGGGGGGAAATTAGCGGGAATTGCTGCGGTGTTGGCGGAAATTGCCAGGGGTATTGTGCCGGTTTTGGCGGGGCGATTTTGCTTCCCGGATGCACCTGCGATCGCGATCGCCCTGTTAATTCCTCTAGTTGCGGGCAGATATGCGATCGCCAGAGGTGGAGGGGTGACAAACGCTGTTTGGGGTCTTTTGGTATTTTCGCCGCCGATGGCTGTTTCATCGGGCATTTGGGGGCTGCTGGTGTGGGGTTTGGCACAGCGGTGGTGGGGTGAGGGCGATCGGGCGAGACTATTTGCTTCCCGTTGCGGGTGTCTGTGCACGCCAATTTGGGTTTGGGTGTGGCGACAATCAATGCCCGAATTTTTAGCAGCAGCAGGATTAGCTTTGTTGTTAGCAGCAATTAATTTCAGTCAGGGTGATGATATGGCTTTATCTAAATCAGAACAATTGTTTTCTCTTGATGACTCGTTAGATGCTGCACTCTGCGGCGATAAAGCGGCTAAATTGTCTCAACTGAAACGCGCAGGTTTTAACGTACCTGCTGGTTTTATATTGCCATCGAAGGAAGAAGGAAGAGGGAAGAAGGAAGAGGGAAGAAGGAATGAGGAAAATGCCGACCGACTGTTAATCAGTAATTCTGTAATCCAAAATCTAAAATCCAAAATCCAAAATCGAAAGATTGTGCGCTCTTCTGCGGCGGGAGAAGATGGCGATATTAGTTCTGCCGCCGGACAATATCAAAGTATTGGCCCTGTTTTCACTGAAGCAGAATTGCTCGATGCAATTAAGCGCTGTCGCCAGTCTTATTGGACTTCCGAAGCCGTTGCTTACCGCCGACAGCGACAATTGCCCGATACTCAAATGGCTGTATTAATTCAGCCTTATATTGACAGCGAATTGGCGGGAGTCATGTTCAGTCGCAATCCTTTAGATGGTGGTTCCCAGGTAATTATAGAAGCTTTACCGGGAGGAGCCGAAGCTGTTGTCGGCGGACAATCTACTCCGGTTCATTTAGAAATTGATTTTAGTACACCTGAATCCTTAGAAAAAAAATTAACTGAAATAAAAAATACTTCAATTATTGCTCAATCACTTTTAACAGAATTGGTAAAACAAGCGCAAGCAATTGAAGCATTTTTTCACGGCATTCCGCAGGATATTGAGTGGAGTTGGGACGGGGTAAAAGTTTGGATTTTGCAAAGTCGCCCCATTACTAATTTGCAGCCATTCTGGACGCGAACTATTGCAGCAGAAGTGATTCCCGGTGCAATTCGCCCGCTAACTTGGTCGATTAATCGACCGCTGACTTGCGGGGTTTGGGGAGAGATTTTTAAGGTGGTTTTGGGCGATCGCGCCAGTGGCTTAAAATTTAATGAAACGGCAACTTTACTGGGTTCTCACGCCTATTTTAATGCGACTTTGTTGGGCGAAATCTTTCGGATGATGGGATTGCCAGAGCAGGGTTTGGAATTTTTGCTGAGAGGGCAAAAAATGGGCAAGCCGCCTTTGGGGAAGATTTTGCCTTCTTTGCCTGGTTTGTGGCGTCTGGTGCAGCGAGAGAGGGCGCTGAATGCAGAATTTAAGGGCGATCGTACTTCTATTTTCCTCCCGGCACTGCAAAGTCTGGAGAAGGAAGAAGGAAGAGGGAAGAAGGAAGAAGGAAGAGGGAAGAAGGAAGAAGAAATATTAATGCCCAATGCCCAATGCTCAATGCCAGATTATCAATATTTAATGAAATTATTGGAAAGAGCGGAGCAAATTCAGGAGTGGCTGAAACCGATTACTTACTACAATATATTAGGGCCGATTGGGCTGGCTATTCGCAAGGCAATTTTTCGCGTTGATGATGGCTGGCTGGACAATGACAGCGCTCCTGAAATTGCTTCTGTGCGAGCTTTGCAGCAGTTGGCTCAGAAATTGCGGCAAGCTGCTGTTTCGCAGTCTGACGAAACTGTTTCAGTCGCACATTTAGCACAGATATTTGCCGAAAGTCCGGCTTTACAAGCCGAATTTAAAAAGTGGCTTGATATTTACGGATATTTGAGCGAAGTGGGAACGGATATCGCTGTTCCTACTTGGCAAGAACAACCGGAAATTTATCAAAAGTTGCTAATAAGCATGGCTCAAAAAGCCGAAACTAATTTAGTCGAAAAGCGGAAATTAGGCTTGACTTTTGGGCAGAAGTGGCGACTCGATAAATGTCAGGAAAGAGCGATCGTCAAAAACGAAATTAGCGAAATTTACGCGCGGTTATTGGCTCACCTGCGCTGGACTTTTTTGGAAATTGAAGGTTGCGGATTAGCAATGCAGGTGTTTCAGGAAAGCGGGGATATTTTTTATCTGGAATTTGGGGAAATTCAGCAGTGGATTCGCAGCGGTGCGAGTGTTTCGTTTAAGGATACAATTAGGGAAAGGCGCGATCGCCTGGTAGCCGATCGCGATCGTCCCATTCCCCCTGTCGTCTACGGCAATTTGCTGCCAAATTCTCAGACAACGGCGATCGAACTTGCCACATCCGCAACTAATATTATGCAGGGAATTCCCGCAAGTATCGGCCGTGTCGAAGGCTTTGTCAAGATTTGCCGCACCGCGAGCACAGATTTAGGAGAAAATGCGATCGCCGTAGTTCCTTACACCGATGCAGGTTGGGCACCGCTGCTATTAGGAGCAACAGCAATTATCGCCGAAGTTGGTGGCCAACTATCTCACGGAGCAATTATCGCTCGCGAGTACAAAATTCCTGCAGTTATGAATATTTCTGAAGCTACAACTCGCTTGCGAGACGGTCAAAAAGTCCGAGTAGACGGGTATCTCGGCACTGTAGAACTGCTCGAATAATTAGGAACGGGCACTCCGGCCCATTCCACAATAAAATTGAGTTTTGTGGAACGGGCCGGAGTGCCCGTTCTTGAAAATGGTGAAAGATGTAAGCTCAAACCAATAATCTCGTAAACCCGCCCCAACTTTCCTAGGCTTTTAAGAAATTCTGGACAACCAAGTTCCCCACATTTCTACCCGCACTCAAACCATCTACGTTAGCACTCATGAAATGAATGCCTCCGTAAATGCGACTCATGCCCGATTCGTCGGCCGCTTCGCTGAAGTTTTGATAGGTTCGCAAAGTGTTGACAGTCCTGTCTCCCCGATCGGCAAAGCCGTAATCCGAACCAAATACAGAACTCATAACAGGATCTGCCGCACCGCTAAAGGTGCTGTGGCCCGACGTGTACTCAGGGAACGGCGGAGTAGTTATCAGCGGAGTCCACAGAGGGTCGGCTGTCGTTTCGGGATTGTTGTCTGTGTCAGCTTGGTGGATAGCTGTCACCGGCCGCCATAAATTGTACTGGTACTTGGCATCCCAGCAGCTAATAGCTGCATCGGCGAGGGCAAAATTTAGCAGGGCGAACAAGCGGGCGCTATCTTCTAAGGATTGACCCGTGAGAGTCGCTGTTTCTTCGGCGATTTGGTTCCAGTGGCCCGGAGGCGTAAACGTCCCAGCGCCGTTGGCCCAGAATTTGGCGATCGCTGTTTGGTCTGGGGTGCGCGTGAGGCTGTCACTTTTGCCGATTTCTTTGACGTAGTTCAATTCCTCTGCGTACTTGGCGCTGTCGAGGGCGGGGGGGCCGGGCGGGCGGAACTGGGAACCGCTAGTCATCGCAAAGGGAGTAACTTCTGCCCACTGTGGCGCTAGCGGGGCCGCAAGGGCGGGGGGAGTCGGCACCCAACTGCCGGGGTCGGTTGAGGGGGTGTACTGCACTACTTTCGTGATGCCGTCTGTACTCCGCGAACTGATAATTTGGTCGGCAACTTGCTGTCCGAGGGCAATCCCGTCTTGTTTGGCTTTGCCGTCGGTAATTTTAGCTAGAGACGATGCGTATGCTTCGTTGAATGTGGCTGCTTGTGCTGGGTAGAGGTTGACTAAGACGCGGTGGGCGGCCGCGGCGGTGGCTGCTTCTGCTGATGTACCTGCGGGTGGGTCTATTTCCACGAGGTAAGGGGTGTATTTTTTGCTGATGGAGTTAACAGCATCGTAAATGGCTGCGTGAACCATTGCCATGTTGCGGGAGGCGAGGGGAGGCGGGGTGCTGGCTGTCCGCACTGCATTCAGCATGACTCCGTTCCACTCAATGACAGGGTTTCCTGATAGCTGATTTGTGAATTGGTCGCGGTTGATTGTGTTGCTGTTAACTCCTTGCAAGACTACTAAATACTCGCCCGTGAGTTTGTCTTGAATTACGGTGCTGTTGCTGTTGGCACCGGTGCCTTGCTGGATGTTTAAATCTTCAAAGGTGAGGCCGTCTAGCAATCGAATTTTGTCATTGCCGTTGCCGAAGTCGGCGATGTAGTCTGCTGTGGCTACAGTTGGGCCGCCGCTGTCTTTAGCAATGGCAAATATATCATCGCCTGTGCCGCCGCTGATGGTATCGCTACCTGCGCCCGCGTAGATGATGTCGTTGCCGGAATCGCCACCAATTAGGTCGCTGCCTTTGCCACCCCAGAGGATATCGTCGTCGTCTCCGCCTAAAATCGTATCGTTGCCTTGGTCGCCGCAGATTTTGTCTTTCCCTGCACCGCCTTCGAGATAGTCGTCTCCGCTGTTGGCATAAATGATGTCGTTGCCATCCAAGGCGTTAAATCTGTCTGGTTGGGTGGTTCCTTCGAGATAGTCAAAGTTAGAACTAGGGGTCAGGGATGCCATGTTTATTTATTGGATATTTTGATTAAGGTGCAAAGGTTTCGTAAACTCGATAGATGCTTAAGTGTGTTTACCCCTAGTTTAATATTATTAAACTTTCTGGCGGGGATGTAAACATCACAAACCAGCTTTATTGAATCTTTAATATTTAATCGGCTTTTTATGAAGTTTTCTGCTCTGAATGTGCGTAAAAATACAGCCATTAAAAGGACTTCATATACTGCAACTTTGTTAAAGTTTTACAAAAAAGCTGTTTGTTTTAATATTGAGAGCAATATAATTTTTACCCGCATAAAAGCTGCGGATTGTGTAACTGAGTAAGTATATATTGATTAAGCACTTCTCAAAGCTGCGATCGGGTCTAGTTTGGCGGCTTGGCGGGCGGGGACAACGCCGAAGAAGAGGCCAACTGCACCGGATACACTGACAGCAAGGGCGATCGCCACGGGCGAAATACCAGCTTGCAAGGGCGTGAAATTACCTACAAGTAAGATACCACCGACACCTACGCAAGTACCGACTATCCCTCCAGCAGCCGACAAAATTACAGCTTCTACAATAAATTGAAACAAGATATCTTGTTGGGATGCGCCGATCGCCTTTCTGAGTCCAATTTCCTGAGTGCGTTCGCTAACGGACACCAGCATAATGTTCATAATGCCAATGCCGCCGACTAATAGGGAAATGCTGGCAACGGCAGTTAACATAATAGTTAGAGCGCCGGAAATGGCCCCCATTCTTGCCATTAAATCTTTCTGATTTCTGACACTAAAATCATCTTCGGTAGTAATTTTGTGCCGCAGTCTCAGCAGGTTTTCCACCTGAAATTGAGCCGCATCCATTTGCGATTCATCTTTAATAGAAATAAATATCGACGTGACAGCCAAACCGTAGGGAGATTTGCGCCCGACAATGCGATTGGCCATTGTGGCGATCGGCACAGCGGCGGAATTGTCAAAATTCGTACCAAAAGATGTGCCTTTGGGCGCCAATACTCCAATTACTTTGAGGCTGACATTTTGGATACGCACCTGTTCGCCCAAGGGATTTGTATTGCCAAAAAGTTTCTCCGCTAATTCTGAACCGAGAACTACAACTTGGTTACTTTGCTTAACATCTAGTTCGGTCAAAAACCGCCCTTTTGCCATTTCAAAGCTTCTGACTTCTAGAAATTCTGGAATTGTGCCAAAAATTAGAGCAGAAACATTTTTGTTGCTGTAGCGAACTATTTCGGAACTGTTAAGTTCTGCTGACACCCCTTGAACCGACGGGACTTGAGTTGCGATCGCCTTTGCATCTGGCAGTACGAGAGTTTGAGGCGCACTTGAGATTGTACTTCGCCTAGCGTTCGGTACTCCCGGCCTCACGATTAATACGTTTGTACCCAGGGATTGAACTTGTCCTGCTACAAATTTTTGAGCTCCTTCTCCCACTCCAATCATCGCAATTACTGAGGCATTTCCGACAATCATCCCGATCATTGTTAAACTGCTGCGAGTTTTGTTGGCTAGCAGTGTTTGACCTGCCATTTTGACGCTTTCAATAAAATTCATAATTTGTTAAAAAGGAAGAAAGAATAAAGAATAAAGAAAGCCCTATGTCATTGTTTGCTGTGCGTCACAATCCCACAGGATTGGGATTGCAACGCACAGCGAAAATTACACCCTTAATAACTAATTACTACAGTCAACAGTCAACCGTCCACGGTCAACAAACTAATTAAGCACTTCTCAATGCCACAATCGGGTCTAATTTAGCAGCTTGTTTCGCAGGTACGATGCCGAAAAATAAGCCGATACTGCCGGAAACACCGACTGCAAGTGCGATCGCCACTGGGGAAACGCTAGCTTGCAGAGGAGTAAAAGCAGCGACTAAAAGCACGCCTCCGATACCAAATCCAGTACCGATCGCCCCGCCTGCTGCTGACAAAATCACAGACTCGATCATAAACTGAATCAGGATATCTTGCTGAGAAGCTCCGATCGCCTTTCTCAAACCAATTTCCTTCGTGCGTTCGGTAACAGAAACCAGCATGATATTCATAATCCCGATGCCGCCCACAAACAGCGAAATTGCCGCCACGAAAGCCAACATCAACGTCAAAGCACCAGTAATACTGCCCAAAGTATTCATTAAATCTTTCTGGTTGCGAACAGTAAAATCATCCTCTTTAGTAATTTTATGACGCAATCTGAGCAAATTTTCTATTTGAAATTGGGCAGCTTGCATCATAGTTTCATCTTTGATAGCCACCGAAATAAATGTTACTTTTGTGCCGTAGGGAGACGAGCGACCAACAATTCGATTTGCCATTGTTGTCAGCGGCAAATAAACATTCATATCTTGATTGTCGCCAAAACTTGAGCCTTTCGCCTGCATGACTCCAATCACTTGAAAGGTCGAGTTTTTGATGCGAATGTATTGACCAACTGGTTGTGTATTGCCAAATAATTGTTCTGCTGCTTCCGATCCTAAAGCAACCACATTTTCTTGTCTTTCTAAATCTAATTTGTTTAAAAATCGACCTTGACCAACATCAAAGCTTCTGACTGTCAGAAATTCTGGGGTAGTTCCGACAATGGAAGATGAGACATTTTTGTTGCGGTAGGTAACAAGTTGACTGTCATTGAGAGTTGGTGCGACTTCTTGGACAGAAGCAACTTGAGATGCGATCGCCTCTGCATCTTCCACTACTAAAGTCTGGGGCGGAATCACCGGGCGGCTTTGGGCTTCAGGACTTCCGGGAATAATAAATAGCAAGTTTGAACCCAGAGAGTTAACTTGTCCTTCGATAAATGTTTGAGCTCCTTCCCCGATCCCGATCATAGAAATTACCGAAGCATTGCCTATGATAATTCCTAACATCGTCAAGGTGCTGCGAAGCTTGTTTGCCATCAAGGTTGTGACGGCCATTTTGACGCTTTCAACAATATCCATAATTCGATTTTAGATTTTGGATTTTAGATTTTAGATTAGGGAATTGGGATTATTGGTGTCAACTTAATATTTAAACCCATAATAAATCTCGCTTGTATTTTAGTCTCGATCCCCCTAAATCCCCCTTAATAAGGGGAGTAGGGGTTGACTTTGAATACTCTTGTCCCCCCCTTGTTAAGAGGGACTTTGAATACTCTTATCCCCCTTATTAAGAGGGACTTTGACTGCTCTTGTCCCCCCCTTATTAAGGGGGGTTAGGGGGATCTCCAGGTTAGAAAACACCCTAGAGCGATCGAGATAAATAATGCCCCATGCCCTATGCCCTATGCCCTATTTCTGATTCTTGATAATATCCTCCAGTTTTTTACCTGGAGGAAGTTCGGTAAAAACGCGATCGCCCGATGCGGCACCCTCTAAAATCTGAATCTTGTTGCCAATAGTCGAGCCAACCGTAACAGGCTTAAACTTCGGCTGTTGTTTCTCATCAGGAACCAGCACACCTGTTTGACCTTTATTAGTCACAATTGCCACTGTCGGCACAACCAAAGCATTGCTCAGCTTTTGACCGACAAATCTCAAATCTACATTCATCCCCGATTGCAAGAAATCCTTGCCCGTGGCGATCGCAACTCGCACTTGAAATAGCGTCACATCCCGTTCTTTAACTGCTTCCGGCGCAATTAATTTAACCTGGCCTTTAAACACTTTATCTGGATAAGCATCGGCGACTATTTCAACTTCTTGCCCCGGTTTAATTTGACTGATATCTGCCTCTGGAACTTTCGCTAAAACTTCCACATCTCTAGCTAAAGCGACAATCGATGTCGAAGTTGCCGAAGTTGCTTCCGATGCCGAAGTTGCGGGAGTTACAAAAGCTCCTTGAATGGCGTATCTTTGGGTAATAACTCCAGCAAAAGGAGCGCGAACTTTCGTATCTTCTAACTGCACTTCTTGAAAGCGGACTTGAGCTTGAGCTTCCTCTAATTCAGCTTGAGCTTGAGCTATTTCTTCAGGGCGAGAACCGTTTTCTTGTGCCGCCAATTGGCTTTTGGCTTCAGCAACTGCTGCTTCGGCTTTGGCGATTTCTTCTGGACGGTTGCCGTTTTCTAGCTGCGCTAATTTGCTTTTGGCTTCGGCAACTTCTGCTTCAGCTTGGGCAATTTCTTCCGATCGCGTGCCGTTTTGTAACTGATTCAATGCTTGCTGCTCGACTTGCACAGCAGCTTGCAGTTGCTGAATTTGCGACAGCCGATTTTCTTGTAGTTGTTGCAGGCGTCTTTGAGATTCTGTTAATTTAGCTTGGGCTGTACGATTTTCTTTAATTAATTCATCTAGTTTATCTTTAGCAAGAGCACCTTCTTCCACTAGCGGTCGATTGCGTTCCACCCGTTGAGCTGTTAGTTCAGCTTGGGCTTTACTCGATTCAATTTGCGTTTGTGCTTGGGCAATTTCTTGTTTGACACTGCCGGTTTGAGCGTCTGCTAAACGAGCTTGAGCTTGGACTAAACGAGCTCGCCCTTGGCTGACTTCTTCCACGCGGCTGCCGGCTCGCAATCGCTGCAAGCCAGCTTGAGTTTGCTGCAAGCGGGCTCTGGCTCCTGCCACTTCTTCTATACGGCTGCCGGCTTGGACTTGCGCGAGACTGGCCTCGGCTTGATCTAAGCGCGCTCGGGCACTGGCAATATCTTCCGATCGATTTCCTGCTTCGATTTTGGCGAGTTTAGCTCGCACGCTGGCTTCGCGGGCTTTAGCTTGAGCTAGTTGAGCTTCTACGTCGCGGCTTTCCATGCGGGCAACAATCTGTCCTGCTTCCACTTTATCGCCCTGTTCGACAAACAATTCTGCTATGCGGCCGGAGCCTTTGGGGCTGAGATTCACGCGCTGTACGGGCTGCACCGTGCCGCTCGATGTGATCCGCACCGTGAGGTTTTGCGCTTCCACCGGCACTGTCATCGTGGCGATCGCATCTACTTTCGGCTGCGATCGACTTTTTGCTACATATATTGTGGTCGGTACAGCTAGCAACCCGGCTGCAACCAACCCAATCGCCCACCGCTGCGGTTTGCGCGCGGGTTTCTTCGGAGACTGTTTTTGGGCGGTTTTTTTATCTGCAATTTTGGTCTCTGCGGCCTTGGTGTCTACAGTCTGAGTATCTTCCACCTTGACCTGAGCAGTTTCCTTTTTGGGGCTAACGATCATACCGACTCACCTAATTTAATCTCAGGATTACCTTTAAAGGTAGAATTTTTTCTGATGCTTGGCATCGTCTTTCAGACTCATCCGATCGGGTGAATTTAAAAAAGTTCCCCAACCAGCACCTGTAAACAATTATAGCTAATCTTTGCAAATTATTAAATAATGTTAAGTTTTTTCATCCCAAAGAGGTGGGCCCAAACTGAATCGCTGCCGGCTGCTGGCAAATAAAAATATATTTTAGCAGATAATATTCTTTTTGGGATCTAGGAGTGCGCTTCTCACCAGCAACCAAGGCGGATGTGACAGCGGGCGATCGTCACTAGGTTATTGCGGACTCATGTTAACGATCGCAGCGGGATCTGCCAGGGCGAATCTCGCAGCGACACACTAGGGACACATTTATTCTCATAAACCAGGTTTCACGGGTAGCGGTGCGTAAGTCCTGAATACATATCCGCCCTGTGCCCACAACAGGTTAAAATATTTTTCAAATTCGTTAAAAATGGAAAATCCAAACAATGAATCGTCCTCAAAGCGTTACAGTTTTGGCAATATTGCAGCTAATTAGCGGCATCTTCAGTTTGCTTGACGGCTTGTTCATCTTACTTTTTGCAGGCATTTTTGGCGGTCTCGGTGCGGCTGTCGGCGGGGCGCAAGTTGGCACTGTAATCGGCAGCTTCATTGCAATTTTTGCGGCGCTCAGTTTTATTTTAGGCCTCCTCTCCTTACTCTTAGCTTGGGGTTTGTTTCAACTAAAAAATTGGGCTTGGACGGGAACGTTAATTGTCCATATCATCGCCATCCTCGCGCAAATTGTCAAAATGTTTGGCAGCGGGGGTACAGCAGTCAATTTTTTAACTCTGGGTTTTGCAGTGGCTAGCATTTACTACCTATTGCGACCGGATGTTAAACAAGCATTTCGTGTCTAATTTCCTTTTGATTAACGGTACTGAATTCTCGGATCGAAAAAAGCATAGGAAATATCAACCGCCAGATTAATCAGTACAAAAGTTACAGCCACAAAAATTACTCCGCCTTGGACAATTGGGTAATCCCGCGTCAGAATACCGCTATAAATCCAAGAACCAATTCCCGGCCACGAGAAAATCGTTTCAGTCAAAATAGCGCCGCTTAAAAGAGTGCCGAACTGCAAACCGATAGTTGTGACGATCGGCAAAAACGCATTTTTCAAAGCGTGTTTCAAAATCACCCAATATTCCGGCAATCCCTTCGCCCTCGCAGTGCGGATGTAATCTTGAGAAAGCACTTCCAGCATCGCAGAACGAGTGATGCGAGCTATAATCGCCAGAGGAATAGTTCCTAAAGTCAAAGCTGGCAGGATTAAATGGGCGATCGCATCCCGCAAAGTCGCCAAATCCCACCTCAGCAAAGAATCCAAAACATAAATACCCGTAATCGACTTAAAACCAAACCCCAAATCTACACTAATCCGCCCGCTAGGGGGCAGCCATTTCAAATAAACAGCAAACAAATAAATCAACATCAATCCCAACCAATACACCGGCAATGATACGCCAATTAACGAACCGCTCATCGCTAGATTGTCCAGCCAGCTATTTTTCTGAACAGCAGCCAAAATACCCGCCGGAATTCCGATAAAAAGTGCTACCAACATCGCCACCACAGACAGTTCCAAAGTAGCAGGCCAGCGCATTCTAATTTCATCAATTATCGGAATACCGCTAAGAATGCTATTTCCCAAATCGAAGCGCAGCAAACTCCATAAGAAAGCCAAATATTGCAAAGGCAAAGGCTGATTCAGACCCAACCTTGCTCTCAAAATTTCCACCTGTTCGGGAGTTCCCCGTTCTCCCAAAAGCACTGTAGCTGGGTCTCCTGGTATCAAATGCAAAAAAGTAAATACTAGCAGAGTGATTCCGAAAAGGACTGGCAATAGTCCCAGCAAACGTTTAGCAATATATTTAGCCATAATTAGATTTGAGATTTGAGATTTGAGAACAAAAATATAAATAGAAAAGTAAATTTATGTAAAGTATGAGGAACCAAAGAGAAGATATTTTGATCGACAGTGACATACTTGCGCACATACTTACGCAGACATAGGCTGTTGTAAAATTGATTTTATTTGGGCTGAATCTTGCAGGCGATCGCACTAGCACTAGATAAAAACGAGCGATCGCACCTTTAACCGGAATATACGCATTTTGTGACATAAATGAATTTGTGAGGTGTATTATGCCTTCCTCAACAATATCAGCACGCGCGATCGCAGATGCCGTTGCAGGTACAATCCCTGAAACCACACTGACTATTGGAAAACTAGCGCCTAACCTTGAGTGGCTCAAACAATTCGGCACACCCAGTGACGATCGCTTCAGCAGCGCAGCACTTGACAGTGCAGGCAATCTCTATCTGACAGGATATACCGATGACTTTTTGGGCACCAATCGAAGTACAAATACCTGGGTAGCCAAATATGACAGCAGTGGCAGTCAGTTGTGGCTCAAGCAGTTAGGTGGCAGTAATAACTATCCCAGTGAAGTGACTGTTAATAGTGCTGGCAGTGTCTACCTGACGGGAAGCATTGCTAGCCCTTCACCGCAGCCGCCCTTTAACGAGTCAGACGCTTGGGTAGCTAAGTATGACAACACCGGCAGCCAGTTGTGGCTCAAGCAGTTCGTCGTCACAACCCCTGATTTTAATGACAATCCCTCAGACCTCGCTGTGGATAGTGTCGGCAATGTGTACATTTCAGGAACAAGTGGCTATACAACTTCCGGTGCAGGTGGAGGCCCCAAAAGCGCTTGGGTAGCCAAGTATGACGACAGCGGCAACCAGTTGTGGTTGAAGAGTGTCAATTCTGACATCTACGACATCTCCAATGGCATAAAAGTGGACAGCAGTGGCAATGTCTACCTGACGGGCATAAACTATAACTTTTCAAAAGGCTATCCACCGGATGGTGGCACCTGGGCAGCCAAGTACGACAGCAATGGCAATCAGTTGTGGTTGAAGCAATTTCCGAATACCAACTCTGACTCCTTCTCAGGCTACCCCTCAAACTTAGCAGTTGATAGTGCTGGCAATGTCTACCTGACGGGAACAACCAATGGCGCTTTGGGAAGCCCCAATGCAAGCGGTCAAGATCTTTGGGCAGCCAAGTATGACAGCAATGGCAACCAGTTGTGGCTGAAAAAATTCGGGACTGCTAGCGATGACTCCTCTTCAGAGTTAGTACTCGATAGCGCTGGCAATCTCTACCTCACGGGAAAAACCGACGGTGCTTTCGGGGGTCCCAATGCAAGCGGTCAATATATTTGGGAAGCCAAGTATGACAGCAATGGCAACCAGTTGTGGCTAAAGCAATTCGGGACTGCTAGCGATTACTCCTATTCAGAGTTAATACTCGATAGCGCTGGCAATCTCTACCTGACGGGATCAACCAACGGCTCTTTGGTAGGCCAAAATGCAGGTGGTAAAGATATTTGGGCAACTAAGTATGACAGCAATGGCAACCAGTTGTGGCTGAAGCAATTTGGGACTGCTGACTCTGACTCTCCCTCAGAGTTAGCACTCGATAGCGCTGGTAATGTCTACCTGACGGGACAAACCAACGGCGCTTTGGGAGGTCCCAATGCAGGCGGTCAAGATATTTGGATTGCTAAACTCGGCACGATCGCAGAGGTAGTCACACCAACGCTGACACCAACACCAGAACCAACACCGATACTAATATCGACGCCTACTCCCACAACAACGCCGACACCTACTTTCACAGCAACTCCTACGGCAACACCAACGCCCTCAATCACTCCAACGCCAACTCCGACATCAACACCAACGCCCTCGATCGCGCCAACGCCAACTCCGACATCAACACCGACGCCATCTGTCACACCGACACCAACGCAGAACTCTTCTCCAATTATCGGTACTGATGGCGACGATATCCTTCCAGGCGATCGCAGCAACGATACCATCAGCGGTAAACAGGGAAATGATACCCTCAGTGGTCTTGATGGCAATGATGGGATGTATGGTCATCAAGGTAATGATTTTCGCGAAGGTAGCAATGGGGATGATACCCTTTACGGTGGCAAGGGCAATGATACTTTGCTTGGCAATAACGGTGAGGATGTTTTATTTGGCGATCGCGCTTCTGACAGTCTCCTTGGCGGTGAAGGGAATGATACTCTCTACGGCGGTGAGGGAAATGATACCCTATTTGGCAGCTTGGGAAATGATTGTTTAATTGGAGGTTTGGGGAGCGATCGATTCCTCTTAGGACTTGATGTCGCAACGGATACCATTTTAGATTTTGAAGACGACCAAGATTTGCTGACACTTGCTAGCGGTATCACCTTCTCTCAATTAGCAATTACTCACAGTAACAGTGCAACTGTAATCCGGTTTGTGCCAACAGGAGAAATCTTGGCATCTCTGAGCGCGATATCGGCGAGTCAAATTAATGCTGCCGACTTCACTTTCATCTAAAACAGGACTTACCCATAAACTCTATCTGTCTCTAACTTCTCAATTTTTGCTCACTTCCTCAAAAGACTCCGATCCCAAAGGACTCGGAATCCAACCTTGAATATTCTTGCGTTTCCCTAAAAGCGGCTGCGAATGTACGATCGGCAAACGCACAGCTTCCTCATGCAAAATCTCGCTAACTTCCGCATAAATTTTCGCCCTAGCTGCTTTATCCCCACTCGCCCTCCCCCGATCCAAAAGTTCCAGAACTTTCGGATTTTTCCAATTTCCCAAATCCGCCGTCGAACCAGGCCCGAAGTGAGGATAATAAAAATTGTCCGGGTCGCCATAATCTCCAGTCCAACCCATCATAAAAGCTTGAAAGCCGGGAGGTTTTAGCCGATCGGCTAAATAAGCAGACCAATCCTTTGTCAGCAATTTTACCCGAATCCCGATCGCGCTCAAATCCGCCGCCAAAGCCTCAGCAATCGGCTTCGGCGTGGGAAAATAGGGACGGCTGACGGGCATATACCACAAATCCAAATCAAAACCGTTCGGATAACCGGCTTTCGCGAGCATTGCTTTAGCTTGCTGCGGGTTAAATTCATAATCTTTAAATTTATCAGACGCCGCCCAATTCAGCGCAGGTGGGATAAATTCCGAATCATGTTTTCCCAGTTCTCCCCAGAAAGCTTGGACTATTGCTGGCTTGTTAATTGTTTGGGCAATCGCCCGCCTGACCTCGGGTTTTGACAAAGGTTCGTAACTCGGATTTAACCCTAAATAACCGACATTAAAAGAAGGTCGCACAACAGCTTCTAAATTAGGATCTCCCTGAACTTCTTTCAGTTGATCCGGCGTTAAATCCACAGTAAAATCAAGTTGTCCTGCTCGCAACTGAGCGAGTCTCGCCGCCGGATCATCAACAAAACGAATTACCAATTGATTGACTTTTGGCGTGCCAGTTTTCCAATAATTCGGATTTTTCTCCAAAACAATGCGATCGCCCGATCGCCATTCCTGAAACACAAAAGGTCCCGTACCCACCGCCAGCGACCCCGGAGTGCCGTACTTAGCACCCGCTTTTTTCACCGCCGCCGGACTCGCCATTCCGAAATAAGCGGAACCTATCGCCGAGGGAAAAGCAGCAAAAGGTCGATTCAAAACAAATTTAATTGTAAACTTATCAACAACCGCCACATCTTTTACTAAAGAATCTTTTTCTCCCTTAAACCCCCCAAAAAAATCTTTCCAAATTGGATAATTCTTCCCCGCTTCTCGAAAACCGTTAGGATTTTTAGCATCCCACCAGCGATTCACATTAAACTTAACAGCTTCCGCGTCAAAATCCGTACCGTCGTGAAACTTTACCCCGGAACGCAACTTAAAAGTCCAAGTTTTACCATCTTTAGAACTTGACCATTTAGTAGCGAGACTCGGCTCAAGTTCCACAGTTCCCGGTTGGAAATCAGTCAAGCGATTGTAAATTTGGTCGATAACAATCACCGAATTGCCATCAGTAATATTTCCCGGTTCCAGATTGATCGGCGGCCCACCAGCACCGTAGACTAAAGCCCCAGCCGGAACCGCAGCAGGAGTTGTCGGAGTTGGAGAATTATTGCTAACCGTGTTTGAAGGAGTGCCGCAATTTGATAAAATTACAGCCATCCCAAAAACTAGACCTAATAAAACTAAACGCCATAATTTTAACAATCTCATTTCACTAGCTCCGGTTTAATAAAAAATTGTACTCATATAAATAAATTTCTAATTTCCTCTTTCTCTCCCCTCTGGGAACTCTGCGCTCTCTGCGGTTCATTTAGTAAATTCTATTCAAATTAATAAACCAAATAGAACACGCTGATGATATCATGTTCGAGGGCAAAATCTCAACCTACACCTTTACATTAGGCTACCCAACCAGCATGAAAGCCAACGTTGGTGGCCCAGCTAGAGGGATCATTCGATTTGAGATTTGAGATTTACTCCACAGGTGGATCTGGGAGCTTTAACTTGCGTCTAAAATTTTTATCTCTCCACGACATCGGGAGATTGTATGTGTTTTTGCCCGGTCACAAATGCCAAAGCGATCGATTAATTCGATTGTTTGAAATATGATCCACCTGTGGAGCATAAACATTCCTTTACCCACCCAAAATATCTTTGAATATCTGCATATAACAGCCAGATTCGGGATTATTGGCAAACATCAATATTTCTCTCTTTTCTCTTTCTCTGCTCCCTCTGCGGTTCGTTGAAAAAAATCTAGTTTACTTCAAGTAATAGGATAGCTATAGGCGATCGCACCCACCCTACAAATCAAAACTCTCTTCACCAATACTTCCCAGTTCCCCGCTACCCAGAAACTCTTCCTCCTCTACTTCCTCACTCCCAGACTCGAAACTTTCCACCACAAACGGCAAACCAGCCGCCATCAAACCCCGTTGAATCAGTTCCGGCGTTTCATCAAACAAAACAAATAGCGGATGAACAGCCTCGGCTTCATCGCTGTAAATATGTCTGTAGCGGTACGGCATCACCCATTCGTAACCTTTATCCAGCCAAACCTGAGACTGCCGCCAGCGGCCGAGCAACTCAGAAAACTCTTCGTCCGGACGATGAATGAAAATCAAAATTTCCACACCAATTTTAACTTTCCATTCAGGATCGCACATCAAAATCGCCAAATCGCAGGGCAAACAAACTGCCTGTCCGGGCGATATGCTAGTGCCGCTGCTTCCGGCATAAGAAACCCCGTCCCGCAAGCGCGCAATTGGCAAAGGAATTGTGATTAAACTCTCATGGGCGCGGCGGATACTCGGAATCATTTCCATGTAAACCCGATATTTTTTCAGCAGGGCGATCGCGGCAGAAGATTCGCTGTACTCTGCTAGTAAAGTCTCGTAATGTGATTGTTTAACAGACATTTTCAAACCAAAGAATAAGTAATTACTAATTTGCTAATTCCTAATCGATCGCTTCTCGTTACTAGGAAGACCCCATTGGTGACAACTTAAGCTCAAGTTCCCCCCTTCGGAGAACTTGAGCTTGCCTCCAGGCCTTGCTGTGTAACGCGAACAGCGATTGAAGCATTGATGGCTATGGGCTACCAATGTCGGGAGAATGCTTACAGCCTTTTTATTTACAAGGTTTGAGCCATGTGCAGCCTCAAGATTAAGCCCGATACGATGCCTCTTTGTTATTTTATGCCGCTCGCCTGAACTTCATCTGAGCCAAAAAGGTAATCAGGTCTGTAAGGTGTGACTCTGGGAGCAACATCAGACCTGAGAGTGTCAATTCCCCAAGCTCAAGATCGCCATCCGGCAATCTTATAACTCATAAGATTGATCATAAGTCAACATAAAACCTAAATCTTTACAAAAATCGACTAATTTTAAAGACTTGCTAAAGCAATGAGGGGTTGTACCCCCCATAAGTTAGAGTCAGATATTATAGATGCACCCTGATGGCTTTCCCGTTCCACAAGAGCGGGATTTTTATTATGGGAAAGCCGGAGGGTTAAGTTTCACAATACCTACTACAGTTGACACTCTCCGTCCTAAAGTCCGGAGATTCTTAATTCAGCGACTGACCTTTAGGCACCATATCCCTTGCAGGCAATTCTCAAACCTTTCAACCGTGAAAAAACACCAATTGACGAGTCTGACTTACAGCAACCCCAGAGGGTCTATCTCCAAAAGCGTACTAGGATACGACCTAGAGTTCGGGCGTGCCCCGCCCTACTGGATTGATTGAACCGAATTAGGGATTTTCTGGTATTGAGAATGCGTTGACTCTCTAGCTGTGTTTTACAAGGTTTTCGCTACCCTTCTTTGTGCTTTTAAAGAGCTTTCAGGTTCGAGGGTGCCGACTAAAAGTCGCTTCACAACCGCCCACCTTGGGGATTTCAACCATCTCTACTTTAATCCAAAGCCGTGCTAGAAGCACGGGGTTTTAGACCCATTTTTTCGATAAAATGACGTGGGGATGCCAAGATTAAAGATATAGCAGAGCTAAAGCTCAAACTAGGGCGCCGATCGATCAAACCTCACCCCTAACTCTGCGAAATAACCCAAAGGCGGTAGCATAGTTTGGGAAACGGCATCAACTGAAGATGAACTTAGCCTCAGCAACAGTCCTGCAACAGGGCAAATACAAAATTAACGCGACTTTAGGCATAGGAGGGTTCGGCATCACTTACCGAGCTATCCACACTCATTTAAACCAAACCGTCGTACTCAAAACCCTCAACGAAAGTCTGCGCCAACACCCCGAATCTGCCCAATTTCAGCAGCAGTTTATTGCCGAAGCCCAACGCCTGTCGCAGTGTCAGCATTCCAACATAGTCAGAGTAATCGACTTTTTTGAAGAAGCCGGACAGTCTTTTGTCGCAATGGACTACATTCCGGGGCAAACTCTCGCCCAAATAGTCGAAACCGATCAGCCGCTGCCAGAAGCCCAGGCCCTGCACTATATTCGGCAGATAGCCTCAGCCGTAAGTACAGTTCACCACAGCGGATTGCTGCACGGAGATATCAAGCCAGAAAATATTATCCGGCGAGCCGATTCTCACGTAGTAATGTTAATAGATTTCGGAATTGCCCGCGGCTTTACCGCCGGCACCAAACAAACCCACACTAACTTGCTCTCCCCCGGGTACGCGCCGATCGAACAATACCTCTATGACGGTAAATGTACACCGGCCACTGACATCTATGCGATCGCAGCCACCCTCTACTACTTACTCTCCGGCGTGGCGCCCGTAGCAGCACCCCTGCGCGATCGCATTCCCTTGACTGAGTTACGGCAATTTCAGCCCAACCTCAGCCCAGGAATCGAGCGAGCCATCCTTCAGGGACTCGAAATCGACCCCCACAACCGCCCTCAAACAGTGGAAAATTGGCTCACCATGCTGCAAGAAACAGAGCGAGTATCAGTAAAAAGAAAAGGCAAGCAAAGTCTAAAATTGCCCGCACCTCCCCCGCCACAGTTGACTTTTGTGGCGTTTGTGGTAACGGCTGCAATTGCAGGCTGGATGGGTTTTGACCTAGCATCGCACTACAACAGCACGACTCTCAGTAATCGGCCCAAAAGTGAGTCCTTCCCATCTCTGGAAGATTTGCTCAAATCCCGCGATTTGTCAGGGCCAATGTTCGGGCAGCCATCTGTCGAAAGCAGCCCTCTCTACCCGATCGAACTCAACAAGCGTCCCAAACCCCCCTTAGATACCAGCAACATTCCTGAACAGATCGACGAGCCCTCAGAAACTAGCGCCGAACCTTCTGAGGCTCCAAGCCAGGAAACTCCCGCCCCAGAGCCCGAAGCGGAACCGGAGCCATCCCCGACGCCCGAACCCGCGGAGGAGCCTTCTGAGTCCCCCATTCCAGAGCCTCAAACCGAAATCGAGCCAGATCCCCAACCAGAAGCCGCACCAGTACCGGAAGTTGCGCCCCTGCCGCCAAAACCGCCCGCCGCACCCGCCCCGCCTGCCCCTGGGAGTGCTAGCGCTGAAACCCTGCCGCCGTCGGAATCCCCGTCGCCAGTAATAGCCTCGCCGATCGAGCGATCGCCTGAGCCTGCGATACCAAGTCCCAGTGGCAACAATTCAGATAGTTCGATCGCACCTGATTCACCACCTCCTGTAGCCGATCCCACGATGCCTTTTCCCGAACCTGCGACAAATTAGTATGGTTTTTGTTGGTTAAAAGTGCGGACAAATACTTGGTTTTCTAAGTCAGCAAATATCCGCTCAGTAGTTGAGATAATAAGGCCCTACCTAGCCAACGACTATCTTCCAAAAACTTCCGTCGAATCTGAAAATCCCAACAGTCGGCGTCTGAGTTTATCGAATATTTCCTATTCCCTCTGCAATCCAAATGCCCGCAAAAAAATGCAGGACTGTTTCCTATTTTGATTTAAATTATGTTAGAATATGTGCGCGGCGCTGAGGTTCTGTTAAGTCTTGTATTACTGCTGCCAAGCTGCAAACATTTTGGTACAAAGCAACCCCAACCTCGAATTTGAGTCAGTGTAAGCGACGCTTTTGGGCTAGGCCGTGGCGCGTTAGACTGTTCTAAATCTCAAGAATCCCATCTGCGACACTCGGGGTGGGAGTGTCAATTCCCCCAAACTTCCTTCCTTTGGGAGCAAGCATCATCGGGGACAAGCAAGTTATAATTTGTTGCGGAAGCGCACAGAGATTTTTTATGAGTAAACCCCCAGTTCATGCTTTTTTTGTAGGCAGAGCACTTGCCGAAGCCCTGTACGAGCAATTAGAAAGCGCGGCAACCAACGCTTTCTCTGAACTCGGCAAATTTGACGCAGAACAAAGAGAACGCCTGCGACAGTTCACGGATCGAGTTGTGGAACGGGCAAATCGAGCTTCGGATGAGGCGATGCACACCAGAACTGGCACTGCAAGCACCACCACTATTCAAGACATCCATCCTGCAGATTTGCAAGCGACTATTGACGAGCTGCGCGCCGAAGTGGCTCTGGTGCGATCGGAATTGCAGCGTTACCGCAGCAGTTTGCCGTAGCGATCGATTCGACCACAAATATTATTTACTACGTGAGCGCATTGCTTTGCGCTCCTGCGCTCCTACTTTCAATCAAAGCAACAACATAAAATAAGCAAGTTGGGAACCCAAGTGTCTGCTCTCCTTGATGACTCTGTTAATCGCCAGCGCTCCCCCAAGCACACTGGCGAAGCCGATGAGCAAAAAACTGCTAGTAAATCCTACAAAAGTAAAGCTTATCGCTGGAATCGCGAAAAATACTCCCGGAAGCGGCGCTTCTTCGACATTTGGGCCTTTGTTTTGCTCTGGCTGGCTTCGCTGTGGCTCGACAGCAAAAATTGGAGCTACTGGGGAGGCGTGACTGAAGAAAAGAAAGTTGCCAGACGCCGCTTTCAAGCTATCTGGGTTCGAGAAACACTCTTGGATTTGGGGCCAACTTTCATTAAAGTGGGGCAGTTATTTTCTACCCGCGCCGATTTGTTCCCAGCAGAGTTTGTGGAGGAACTTTCTAAGCTGCAAGATAAAGTGCCTGCTTTCAGCTACGAGCAGTTAGAGGTAATTGTTGAGCAAGATTTGGGCAAGACAGTTCAAAAACTCTACCGCAGCTTTGATCCAGTGCCCCTGGCTGCTGCCAGTCTGGGTCAGGTACACAAAGCTCAACTCCATTCGGGCCCGGAAGTGGTTGTCAAGGTGCAGCGACCTGGACTGCGGAAGCTGTTCGAGATCGATTTGCAAATTCTTAAGGGAATTGCCCGTTACTTTCAAAACCATCCTAAGTGGGGCCGCGGCCGAGATTGGATGGGGATTTATGAGGAATGCTGTCGCATTCTGTGGCTGGAAATTGACTATCTCCATGAAGGCCGCAATGCTGATACTTTTCGTCGCAATTTTAGCAACTGTGACTGGGTGCGGGTGCCGAGGGTTTATTGGCGGTACGCGGCTCCGCGAGTGCTGACTTTGGAATACCTGCCAGGGATTAAAATCAGCCACTACGAAGCTTTGGAAGCGGCCGGTATCGATCGTAAATTAATCGCTCAGTTGGGCGCAAAAGCTTATTTGCGGCAGTTGCTCAACGACGGCTTTTTCCACGCTGACCCACACCCCGGCAACATTGCTGTTAGTGCTGACGGTTGTCTGATTTTCTACGATTTTGGCATGATGGGGCAAATCCAGTCGAACGTCCGCGAAGGACTGATGGAGACGCTCTACGGCATTGCTTCCAAGGATGGACAGCGGATTATGGATTCTCTGATCAATTTGGGAGCTTTGGTGCCTACGGGTGATATGAGTCCGGTGCGCCGATCGATCCAGTATATGCTGGATAACTTCATGGACAAGCCTTTTGAAAATCAGTCTGTGAGCGCGATTACCGACGACCTTTACGATATTGCCTACAACCAACCTTTCCGCTTCCCAGCTACTTTTACTTTTGTAATGCGAGCTTTTTCCACCATCGAAGGGGTGGGTCGAGGCTTAGATCCCGAGTTCAACTTTATGGAGGTGGCACAACCTTTTGCCATGCAGCTTATGACTAATGGAAATGGCCATGATACAAGTAGCAGCATTTTTAACGAAATCGGCCGTCAGGCAGCTCAGGTGAGTTCGAGTGCTTTGGGTTTGCCCCGCCGGATTGAGGAGACTATTGACAAACTCGAACAGGGAGATTTGCGGATTCGCGTCCGTTCGGCAGAAACAGAGCGCTTGCTGCGCCGCATGAGCAGCGCTCAAATGGGCACGAATTATGCTTTGCTGATGAGTGCTTTTACTTTGTCGGCGACAATTTTGTTTGTCAGCAATCAAGTCTGGCCGGCTGTCGCTGTTGCCGCGCTGGCGGCGGGTGCAGGGTTTGCTATGCTGCGTTTGTTCAAGCGGATTGATCGTTTAGACAGGATGTCATAATTGTGCAATTTGCGATTTGAAATTTCAGGTTTGAGATTTCTCGCCAGCCAAAATTTGACATCGAATGTTAAGTTTTGGCTGGCTGACAACGGATTGCTAAAATTTACCGCACTTACACGCTTTGACGCTAAAAACCGCGTTGCTTCCTATATTTCTCCCCCAGCTAAACCTCTGATTTTTGGTAAAAATCCTGTTTTTTTTTTGCAGGTGCTGCTTAATTTACTGGATTTACCGAAATTTTAAGATGGGATTACCATCCTACGATCTACAATATGAGGTCAAGGTAGTGCAATTTTTCCAAAACTCGCGATCGCGGGCGGCAGAAATTTCAAGTCCCGTTCGGGATTTAAGTTTTGGAAGAAAACATGGCACCACTTAAATCAAGCTTTCAAGTTCGATGAGTCCAATCACCCAATCTATGAAACGCTCTTTCGCAGGTAAGACAGACACAGGGCTAGTTCGTTCCGTAAATCAGGATTCTTACTACATAGACTCTGACGGGCGATTTTTCATAGTGGCCGATGGAATGGGAGGACACGCCGGAGGTCAAGAAGCCAGCCGGATTGCGACTGAGGCGATTCAATCTTATTTGCACGAACATTGGGAAGGGCCTGAGGATTCTCCGCTGTTGTTGGAAAAGGCTTTTTTAATTGCCAATCAAGCAATTTTGACGGATCAACTCGACCACCCCGAGCGTGCTGATATGGGGACTACTGCTGTGGTTCTGATGTTTAGGGATGAGGGCCGACCGTGGTGCGCTAATATCGGGGACTCTCGCTTGTATCGGCTGCACGGCTCTCGCTTGGAGCAGATTACTGAAGACCAGACTTGGGTGGCTCAGGCTGTGAAAAGAAAGGCCCTAACTCCTGACCAGGCTCGCAGTCATCCTTGGCGTCACGTTTTGTCCCAGTGTTTGGGCCGCGATGATTTGCGGGAGATAGATATTTTGCCGGTGGACGTGCAACCTGGGGATCGCTTGCTGCTCTGCAGCGATGGCTTGACTGAAGAACTTTCCGATCCTTTGATAGCTTCGCCTCTGAAGTCGATTCGCGCCTGCGAGGGCGCTGCAAATGCTTTAATTCAAGCAGCGAAGGATAAAGGTGGACGCGATAATATTACTGTGGTGATCGTAACGATCGACCTCAAATAAGTCGGGCACCCCCGGAAAATCTAAAATCTAAAATCTAAAATCTAAAATTGAATGACCCGCGTTATCGGTTTGATCAGCGGCACGTCGGTGGATGGCATTGATGCTGCTTTGGTGGATGTGGTCGGTTCCCAAACAGACTTGAAAGTGCAATTGGTGGCCGGCAAGACTTTCCCTTATCCTGCTAATTTGCGATCGCAAATTCTCTCGGTTTGCAGTGGCTCAGCTTTGTCAATGGCTGAACTAGCCCAATTAGATGATGCCATCGCCCAAGAATTTGCCACGGCTGCCTTGACAATACAAGCAGAATATGATAAAGCGGAGTTAATCGGCTCTCACGGTCAAACCGTCTACCACCGACCTGCTGGGAAAGCCCACACAGACAGCGCCGATGCGTTAATGGGCTACAGCTTGCAACTCGGGCGGGGCGCGCTAATTGCGGAATTGACAGGAATTACTACTGTGAGTAACTTTCGCTCAGCAGACATTGCAGCAGGGGGTCAAGGAGCACCCTTAGTGTCAATAGTTGATGCCTGCCTGCTGGCGGAACCCAACATCAGCCTCTGCATCCAAAATCTGGGGGGAATTGGCAATGTAACCTATCTTCCGGCAAGAGGAAAAGGGGGAAACAATGACGAGTCTGAGATTTTCAGTCTTGGGGATGGCATATCGGGGTGGGATACAGGCCCGGCGAATTCCCTGTTAGATTTGGCAGTACAGCACTTCTCAGGCGGCACTAAGACGATCGATGAAGGTGGAGCTTGGGCGGCATCGGGCACTCCCTGTCAAGCTTTAGTCGAGGATTGGCTCGCATCAGAGTTCTTCCGGCAAGCACCGCCGAAATCAACGGGTAGAGAGTTATTTGGTGTAGACTATTTTGACAGGTGTTTGATCGAGGCCCAAGGTTACAACCTCAGTCCTGCTGACGTGCTGGCTACTCTGACAGAACTGACTGTTGCCTCGATCGTTCACAGTTACCAAACATTTTTACCGGCTATGCCCGATCGAGTCTTACTATGCGGGGGTGGCAGCCACAATCTCTACTTAAAACGCCGATTGCAATCTCAATTGCATCCAGTGCAAGTGTTGACTACTTCTGAGGCAGGCTTGAATGTAGATTTTAAAGAGGCGATCGCTTTTGCGGTTTTAGCCGCATGGCGGGTTCGGGGCATTCCCGGTAATCTGCCTCAAGTTACTGGTGCCCGGGTACCGGTACTTTTAGGGGAAATTAACTCTTGTTGGCACAGTTGGGCGTGATAGCATAGAGTCTGAGGGACAACGGCTGTGCGTTGTTGCACCAGCATTGTAGCCAGCAGCAAAAGCATAGGAACAGCACTGTGGCTCACACGTTTTTAATGGAATCTGGCCAATGGACGCTCGAAGGAAGCTGGATTGAGCGCAATGGCGTGCCAATTACGGTTAAAGGCAAAACTTTAGTGAGCTGGAACCGAACAGATTGGTTCAGTATGGTGACAAAGCTCGTATTTCCTGGAGGCGATCGCGAAGAGATTATTTTGCAGTACCGAGGACACCTCAACAGCGATGAACGGCAGTATACTTTTGTACTCCAACACAGCGAACTCGCCCGCGTCGAGGGCGAAGGTTGGATTGCTCCCCAGTCGATCGTCCAGCGTTATTGGGTATTGGGAGACGAACGCCAGCGACGGACGGGTTTTGATACCCTTCACCGCGTTGATGATAACCGATACTACCAATCTAGTGGCATCATGTCTGGTCATTACCTGACGAGTACGATGGAAGCGACTCTCGAACGTCAGGGGGAATAACTCTTTCTAGAGTAAACATTTGCCAGTTCGAGGGTTTGATGTGAAAATTGAAGGTTTTGCTAGTCGGAGGTCGCGCTCAGATGTCCGACTAGCCCCATTGCTGTCAAACCTCATCCGCTGCAACTAAAAACAAATATATTGAATTTGTTAAAAATTTTAAGGGATTAAAAAATTAACACTTCTTATTAAGAGTTATCCAATTTTTGCATCGAGGCGCGATAAATTATCTTTGCACTCTCTGTAGTGTCGATCGCCAAACTGCTTAGCTCGACTCCCCAAATAGAGTGAAATTCACAAAGAAACTGTCAAATTTTCCTCAAGTCTGTACAGAGGCCTTCTACCTTCTGCCTTCGAGTGACGCCCCATCACCCCCAACTCCTTTCCGCCTGAGGGAAGAGAGTAAGAGACGGAGGTCGCCGACTGCGACTCTTTCCTACTCAAGGCCTGGGTTAGGTTCTAAACCCCAGTGGTGTTTCAGAAAATGGCGGTACATGGTTTCCCGCAGCATCATTTGCTCGTAAAGCTTGACCAAAAACTCCTGAGCTTGTTCGCGACTCATGTCACTTACCTGTGTTTTGAAGGAACACAGGCTAAATTGCTGTTCCAAAGACAATTCTGCTGGTTGGCTCATGACTTTGACTCCTCTGTAAGTAAAGGTGACTTAAAAGTGAACACCTGGATTAACCAGATTTGTAAATTGTTTCAGCGATCAACCGTTGGTTTCGGGATGCCCGATAGCCCATCTGGCTTGAGTGTATATTACAAAAGGTAACAATCATTTGACAAAATTACCATCTGTCCCAGGAAATAACTTAGTGAGAGAGATGGCGAAATCCCTGCAAAAGTTCCTTCTGCAGGCATATACAAGTGTATCTACTTGTCAAGAGAAAAAAGGCTCAGTACGAACCAAAAGAATTGAAGCGCTTTATACCAAATCGGGTGGAGCTTCTCTCCGCCAGGGGAGAGGGGGAGATGAGGAGAGCTCGATAGCGGAAGATGGGGAGAAGGGAGAATTTCTTTTTCTCTGTTCTCCCTTCTTCCTTATTCCTTCTAACTAATTCGAGGGCCCGCCATCCTGGGGTGGAGTGGCCGCTCCGGGTCGGAAATTGGGAGCAGCGGGTGCAGGCGAAACAGGAGGAATGCCCTGATTTGCCCCAAAGTTGCTAGGCTGCCCTGGAGCGGGGAGAGGGGATTGAAACTGATTGGGATTGAACTGCTGCTGCCCTGGAGCGGGGAGAGGAGATTGAAACTGATTAGGATTGAACTGTTGCTGCCCTGGAGGCACAGGAGACTGCAGGGGTTGACCGGAATTGCCGATCGCAGGTGTTGCAGGAATCCCAGAATTGGGAAGCGAGGGATTGGGCAATGGGGAGGAAGCCGAGCTAGGAAGAGTTGCCAGGGCAACTCGATCGCCCCCTACCTCTCTCAATTTGTCTAAAACCTCGACAACTTTAGCATATCTAGCATTTTGAGGAGCGTACAGCACCATCAACCCCGTAGGATTTGTGCTTTGGAAACTCTTTAACACTCGATCGAGCTGTTGGTAATTAACAGGCAATTGATCGATATAAGTTTGCCCGAAATCGTCAATGCTGACAATCAGCATCTCTCGCATCTGCGTTTGTCCAGTCTTCGCTTTAGGCAAATCGACATTAATGGCTTGCTGGCGAGTCAGTTGCAAAGCCGCCAGGAGAAAAAAGGTCAGAATGCAAAATATCACGTCAATTAAAGGCACCAGTTCTATCCGAGCCTCTTCAGCAGGAGTATCTAAGTGAATCTTCATCAGTTCTCCTTAGTTCTAATTATTAGAAGGTGAATCTTCAGCCGGATCGGAACCTTTCAATTTCGGCTCCCGGTTCCGTTCTCCCGATTCTTGAGAATTGAGAGAACGCCTGTTCAAACCATCGGAACCAAAGGAAGAATTGCTGTGTTCTACACCGGGCGATCGACCCTTAGCATTAGCTGCCGGCCAGTATTGCCTGTAAAGCAATTCCAGTTCATTTCCAGCTTTGCGAAATATTTTTGCCTGGTTGAACAAAAAAGCTTGAAATATCCGATAAAACGCCAAGGTAAAAATTGCTACTACCATCCCTGTAGCAGTCGTGATCAGCGCCTCGCTAATCCCCAAAGTTACGCCCGTTGTTGCCGACGTGCCGATGTCGCCCAGACGGATAGAGCTGAGCGAGTTAATCAAGCCCAAAACTGTTCCCAGCAAGCCCAGCAAAGGGGCTAGAGCGATCGTAGCTTCTAATATTTTGTCGCCGCGACGCATCGAAGCCAGCTCTTCATCGGCTGCGGCTTCGAGTGCGAGTCGAAATAAATCGGGTTCGGGATTGTACAGTCGCAGTGGTGCAGAAAGAAATCGCCCGATCGGCTGTCGATTAGCTTGTCTGGCAATCTCGTTAGCCGCCCCCCAATCGCTGCGAGCCGCTTCCAGAATACGGTTAACTATCTGCTTTTCTTTGCTCAGGAGGCTCGCCCAAAACCACAAGCGCTCGATAATTGTACTCAAAGATAGAATCGATAACACCAACAGGGGCCACATGGCGGGGCCGCCTTTTTGAAACAGTTCTTGAATATTCACAGTATTTTTACTCCTGCATAACCGGCTTAGCTTTGCTTCTGTTGTACTTTTTTTAACAAATTTAAGGCCATTTAATTTTAGCTATTAATGTACTGTGTTCCGGGGCCGATAGACCGATCGCGATCGACTATTTCCTCAAACCTCTTCTAAGTCGTCTTGACACCTATCTTGCAGCGACTGATGTTGAAGGCGGCGGGAAGAGCGCCGATACTTTTTAGTTTGCAGCTTCGGTTCGTATTGCTGCGTACCATCCGACTTAGTTTGCTGCTTCAAACTCGCCTCGGCACTACTAGAGTTTTGCTCTTGTTGCTGGCGGACGATCGCCTCTTCGAGAAACTGCAAGTAATACTCATAGCGCTCCCAATCGCCCCGCACCACACAGTTAGGCTCACTTCGGTGCGAACAGTCGCTAAACTGGCAGCTACCCAAAGCCAGCCTCTGGCGCGCTTCTGGGAAATATTCAGCTAACTCGGACGGATCGCATTCTAGAGCTGGTTGATTGAACCCCGGAGTATCTGCCAAGAGTCCACCGCCGGGGAGTTCAAATAATTCTACGTGGCGAGTCGTGTGGCGCCCGCGGCCGAGTTTGCCGGAAACAGCGTTCACTCGCAGATTCAAGGCCGGAATCAGTTGGTTGATCAAGCTGGACTTGCCGACCCCAGAAGGGCCGCAAATTATCGTTATTTTCCCTTGGATGTGACCCTGAAGCAAGTTCGGCAACGGACTTTGTACAGGATTTAACGGATGTAATGGATAGACCGAATTTGCCAGCAGGGGTTTATCCTCAGAAGGCAAGAGGGAATTATCTATTTTGTCCGATAAAGGTTGGGAAGCTACTTTTTCTACAGAAACTTCATTTTGAAAATTAGCGGCAGCTTCCTGGACTCCTAAGCCGCTACGGACGCTAATAAACATTGGTTCGTAGCCCCAGCCTGACAGCCGATCGCGCCACTGTTCCAACTCATCGGGGGTGACCAAATCGCATTTGTTCAGGCACAAACTTACCTCTAAACCTGTAGATTCGGCCTTGACTAAAAACCGAGTTAATGAGGCCGGGTCTAAGTCGGGTTCAGCGAGGGCAAAAACAAGGAGAATGCGATCGGCATTAGCTACAGGCGGGCGGTTGAGTTCTGTTTGGCGCGGGAAGACTTCAGAAATTGCACCCCGGCGGTCAGTCCAGTCCGGTTCGTCTACCACCACGCGATCGCCCACCATCACCTGTTGACCAATTTTTTTCAGTCGAGTGCGGCGAGTGCACAGGAGAATTAGAGAATCAGCAAGGGGGGCATTTTTCCCGTCAATGGAGACTTCGGGATCTAACCTCACTTGGTAGAAGTTAGCCTGAACAGCAATTACAGTACCCACGATCGAGGGCGAATTCAGGCTCATCCTGCTTCCTTATGTTCGGGGCGCTGTACTTTCATTGAAAAAAAGCCCGACTCCGGCTCATCAGCGACAAATTGCGTTTCGAGAATCTGGTAGCCTTCCATTTTGAGACTATCGGGTACTTGTTCGATCGGCTCCCCAGCATCCAGCCACACCTCCAAAACAGCACCCGGTGCCATTTGCTCCAAGCGCAGTTTAGTGCGGACAAAATTCAGAGGACACGGAGTACCACGCAGATCGATTTTGGCATCTGGGGATTTGGGATTTTCAATTGTGGATGTTGAATTCATAATGTTTTTTGCAATCTCAAATCCTGAAAGCCTTAGTTTTTTAAACAAGTTGCCTGGAAACTGGAGAATCTAAAATTTTGTTTCCAATTGGACACAGATTATTTTTTCTGGAAAAAATGTGCGCAATTGCGCACATTTTTTTGACCGCTACTGAAACCCCATGTCCCGGAACCGTCCCACCTGCCATTTTTGTGAGCAATTGCACACAATTTTTTGACAGGTACTAAAACAAATTGCCGGGGAATCCTCAAACAGGAAAATTTGACACCAATTGGTGTCAAAAATTGCTTATTTCTGAAACAAATTGCCCAGAAACCCTTCTATACCGCCTTTACCGGTACGATCGCCCTTCAGCTTAGCAAGCTGCATCAGCAACTCCCGTTCCTCAGCCGTCACCTTAGTCGGAATGTCAATAGACACCGTAATCAAATGATCGCCACGACTGACTGGATTTCCCAACCGAGGCACCCCTTTTTTCTCCAAAGTCAAAACAGTATTTGCCTGAGTTCCCGTAGGAATTAACAATTCCGTCGGCCCGTCTACGGTTTCCACTTCCAACCGGCACCCCAAAATTGCTTGCAAATAACTAATTTTAACTTCCGAGCTAACGTTAGTGCCGTCGCGCTTAAATAGCGGGTCTTCATTCACCGCCAAGAACACGTAAAGATCCCCGGGCGGCCCGCCCAGTTTGCCGGCATCCCCTTCATTGGAAACGCGCAAGCGAGTACCGTTGTCAACCCCAGCCGGAATTGTGATTTTCAGCTTTTTCATCACTTCTTTCTGGCCTCGGCCCCCACAAGTTTCGCACTTATCCTCAATCACTTGCCCGGTGCCGTTGCAAGTGGGGCAAACAGAAACTTGAGTAAAGCTGCCGAAAGGAGTGCGGGTAGCGCGTCGGACTTGACCGCTGCCGGTACAAGTCGAGCAAGTTTGGGGTCTGGTTCCCGGTTTCGCGCCAGTCCCGGTGCAAGTTTCGCAGGTTTCTAGATGCTTGATGCGAAGTTCTTTTTCGCCACCAAACACTGCTTCCCGAAAGTCCAGCCGCAAATCCAGGCGCAAATCGTCTCCGCGCACCGGCCCGCTGCGCCTGCGACCTTGCTGTTGTTGGCCGACACCTCCCTGAAAACCCTGAAAGAAGCTTTCAAAAATATCGGCAAAGCTGTCACCAAAGTCTTGGAACCCAGGTGCGCCTGCACCGCTGACCCCTGCTTCGCCGAAACGGTCGAAACGGGCGCGGGTTTCTGGTTCTGAGAGTACCTCGTAGGCGCGGTTAATTTCTTTAAACCGCTCCTCGGCACCGGATTCTTTGTTGACATCTGGATGGTACTTGCGAGCTAGGCGGCGGTAAGCACGCTTAATTTCTTCTTTGTCTGCGCTGCGAGAAACGCCTAATATTTCATAGTAATCACCGGCCATAGAGCTGCTTGCCTGGAGGTAAATAACAAAAAGTGTACGAAAAAGAAACGGGCGACCTTTCCTGAAATTACAGATTAAAAATCAAAAATTCTCATTGTTAATTTTTAACTTTTAATTTTTAGCTTTTCAGTTTTAAAGGAAAGGATTCATATCATCAACTTCTGGTTCGGGAACCTTCTGTTTTTGTTTTGACTGTGGATTTGACTGTGGACTTGGCTGTGGATTTGACTGTGGACCTGGCTGTGGATTTGACTGTCGTTTTGACTGTCGCTCCGGCTTTGATTCCGGCTTTGATTCCAGCTTTGATTCCGGCTTTGGTTCCGGCTTTGGTTCCGGCTTTGGTTCCGGCTTTGGTTCCGGCGCCACCAGCAGCTCTTCTTTCAGCAAAATGCTGTCGTCGTCCGCTTTAACCTCTTCTGGTTCTGATGATTCTACTTCTGACATCATCTCGCTTTCAACAACAGCTCCTGACGGGGCTACCCCGCTGCGGGCTTGGTCGTAGACTGCTGTCCCCAGCGAGTATAGCAGTTGCTTGAAAGATTCGATTGCGGGCGTGAGTTCCTCGACTGTGATGTCGGGGTTAGTCATCGCTGCCCGCAAGGCTGCTGCGGCTGTTTCCGCTTCGGCCTTGAGCTCGTCACTCAGCAGTTGCGTGTTGGTTTTTAAAGTTACACCACAATTATAGACGAGGGAGTCAGCTTGATTTTTGAGTTCGACGAGTAGAGCGCGCTTGATGTCCTCGTCGGCGTAAAGTTCGGCTTCTTGTCGCATCCGCTCGACTTCGGTTTCGCTCAATCCCCCTGTATTGGAAATTTGGATGCTTTGTTCTTTTCCGGTTCCCTTGTCTTCAGCAGCGACTTTGAGAATCCCGTTGGCATCGATTTCAAAGGTAACTTCGATTTGAGGTACGCCACGGGGGGCTGGCGGAATGCCTTTGAGCAGGAACTTGCCTAGACTTTTATTGTCTTTAACCAATGCCCGCTCGCCTTGGAGTACGTGAATTTCTACCGAGGTTTGCCCGTCTGCCGCCGTGCTGTACATTTGCGATCGGCTGGTGGGAATAGTTGTATTGCGCTCGATTACTTTGGTAAACACCCCGCCCAAGGTTTCGAGCCCCAGGGAGAGTGGCGTCACATCGAGCAGCAGCAAGTCTTTGACTTCACCGCCCAACACCCCGGCTTGAATTGCCGCGCCTACCGCTACAGCTTCGTCGGGATTGACGGATTTATCGGGAGAAACGCCCCCAAAATACTTGCTAATTGCCTTTTGAACTGCCGGAATTCGGGTTGACCCTCCCACTAAAATAATCCTGTCTATGTCTTTGGGGGTCAAACTTGCGTCTTTGAGGGCTTGAGTCACCGGATCGATCGTCGCTTGCACCAAATGAGCCACCAGTTTTTCAAACTGAGCTTTGGAGAGTTCCATTTCCAAATGCTTCGGCCCTTTCTCGTCAGAGGAGATGAAGGGCAAATTGATTGAGGTGGATTCGCGGTTGGAGAGTTCGATTTTGGCTTTTTCGGCAGCTTCTCGGAGGCGCTGCAAGGCCATTTTGTCTTGTGAAAGGTCACTGCCTTCTTGAGTGCGGAAAGCTTCTACCAGCCACTGGACTATGCAGTCGTCAAAGTCATCTCCTCCGAGATGGTTGTTACCGGAGGTAGCGTTGACTTCAAAAATTCCGTCTCCCAGTTGCAGGATCGAAACGTCAAAAGTACCGCCGCCTAGGTCAAAGACCAAGATTTTCTGTTCTATATTTTGCTTGTCCAGCCCGTAGGAAAGGGCTGCTGCCGTCGGTTCGTTGACGATCCGCAGGACTTCTAGGCCGGCGATCGTACCGGCGTCTTTAGTAGCTTGCCGTTGGGCGTCTGTGAAGTAGGCTGGCACTGTAATCACGGCTTGGGTAACAGTTTGTCCCAAATAAGCTTCAGCATCTTGCTTGAGCTTTTGGAGTACCATTGCCGAGATTTCTTGGGGAGTGTGAACCTTGTTCCGAATTTGGACGTTAACGGTGTCGTCTTTGCCTTTTATGCAGGTATAGGGAGTTCGCGATCGTTCTTCTTCCGTGTCGTCCCACCGCCGCCCGATAAATCGTTTGATGCTGTAGACAGTATTTACAGCATTAGTTACAGCTTGCCGCTTGGCTAGTTGACCTACTAAGCGATCGCCCGCCTTGCCGAATCCTACTATACTCGGAGTTGTGCGGCCGCCCTCGGAATTGGCGATCACGACGGGTTTACCGCCCTCTAACACAGCTACGCAACTGTTAGTTGTGCCTAAGTCAATTCCAATAATTTTTCCCATAGCGCCTCATAAAACTTTGTGGGATGTTTGGAAATCTCCAACTACAGGTTGGGAGAGGAAAAACGACTCAGCTTGTTTAAACAAGCATTCCCAGACTAGATTTGTAGGAAATAAACTTGATGTCCTAAAGCAATATCAAAGACTGATAAAAACATTTTTCAGAATTTTTGGCTCAAGCGCTGACCTGCTTTTAGTCATCTTTAATTAAGAAGTTGGTGAGTCTGCCACCTTGGAACCCCCGAATTCTATTCGGGGGTCAGTGACTTTGAGGAATGCAGTAGCTTGTATCCCGATTAACCTTCTGAACTATCGGGATTTTCATCTGAGGCTACCACAGATAGCCCAGCCGCTGCAACTTTCACTTTGGCGTGCCGCAAGACGCGATCACCCAGAATGTAGCCGCGTTCTAGTTCTTGGATAATTGTTCCTTCCTCGTGTTCGTCAGTTGGCTCACTCAGCAGAGCCTCGTGGAGGTTGGGGTCAAACTGTTCGCCTTCGGGGCGCATCGGAGAAACCCCGATTTGCTTGAGGCCGTCTACCATTTGCTTGTAAACGCTTTGGTAGCTTTTGTGAATGTTCATTTCGCCATCGGTTTGCGGCTTGATGTGCGATCGAGCGCGCTCGAAATTATCAATTACCGGCAACAGGGGTTTGATGGTGAGACACCTTGCCTGTAAATCTAGCTCTTCTTTTTCCTTTTGGGTGCGCCTGCGGAAGTTCTCAAAATCTGCGGCTAGGCGGAGATTTTGATTTTTCAGCTCTTCTATTTGAGCGGATGCGGCTTGCAACTGAGTTTTTAAAGCCTCTTTTTCATCGTTTGCCTGGGCCAGCTCCTTCTTCCAAGGCTCCGCCGCGTCTGCAGTCGGACTGTTGGTTGAACTGCCGGTGACGGTAGGCCCCGATGCGTTTGCTGGGGTGCGATCGCCCTGAGCGCTTTGATAAGCTCGAGCAAGTTCGAGCTCCCAATCCGCCGATTCGTTCGAGTTTCCTGATGCCGCCGGATTTTCGCTTGCCATTGGCGAACCCTCTGGGGTGGTTTCCCCAGTTGAGTTAGGATCTTGATCTTGCTGTTTTTCCTCGTCAATCATAAAAGCTGCGCGACAGAACCCTATCAATTCTAGCAGATACAGTTAACGCGGTAAATCTAGAGGACTGGAATTTACGGTGTATGGCACAATGTGAAAAGAGGAAATTTTGCCAGCTCTGGATACATTGCTCAAAGCTTTCCATAAAATATTCAACGATCCGCTTAGATATTTACGTATAATATGGCAGCAATGGGGGCAACCCAACGTTTGTTGGTTCCTCATTTTTAATTAACGCGATCGCATTGAAAACACTTTTTATAAGTCTATTTTGCTGTCAACTCTATTACAACATTTCCCCCTTAGAAGGCTGGATGTTTCAAGGTTTGCTTAAAACGAGAGAAACTTAAATTTATCATCGGTCAGGCTGTTTGAGTCGCAAGCTGACGCTGGCATTTTTTACCCTTTGCTGAGTTTCCCCAGTCGGGAGAAAGAGGAATTTGTATTGAGTGACTAAGTAGTGATATGTGTGCTTGTGTAACTCAGACACTAGGTTTTTAATCTTGATGCGAATTGGGGCTGTGGTTTGGCTGATTCGAGAACGCCGAAGTTGCTTGAAGTCGCGAATTTTTGCGATTCAAATGATAGACATTAGCGGGGATCGCGGAGGTGATCATCTGTAGATTAGATTGATATCTAATTTGCTTCTTTCCAACATTTGTGAACCGTTAAGCTTACGTGACAAAGGTTCAGACATTAAAGTAGAATTAAAGTAATATTTACTGATCCCAAACTAGAGTGGCTCAAAATTTGCCCTGGGACTGATGCCAGGGTAAGCGCATCTAATTTGGTAGTTAAAAATACAGATAATTTGGCACATTTATATAATCACAGATATCGTTTGAGGAGCGAAGATGTTATCTAGTAGACTTGTGAGTACAAAGTTTCTATCTTACTTAGCAGGTCGGTCTTATGGCATCAGGTTTCACCTCTGACAAACACAGGATTAAAAGGTCAAAAAAATTGAGTATAGCTCAG
>NZ_JAUBSA010000036.1:0-58827 GCF_036702115.1 Microcoleus sp. LAD1_D5
GAGTTTGAAACGTTCTACACTAAGAACATTCTGCTTAACGAAGGCATTCGTGCTTGGATGGCTCCTACGGACCAACCTCACGAAAACTACATCTTCCCTGAAGAAGTTCTGCCTCGCGGTAACGCACTTTAAAAAAATCTGGATTTGGATTTCAGATTAATTTAATTTTTTTAAACTAATCTGAAATCCAAATCCCTATTCCCTGGCGCAGGTGCGGTACTCCCGTGCCCTACTAGGGGAACAAAAAAACCCAAAATCCAAAATCTAAAATCGTTGGAGGTTCTACCGGGTGGTAACGCTCTCTAATTCCTACGCAAGCGGTCGCGACCAAGAATCCTCCGGGTTCGCTTGGTGGTCTGGCAACGCTCGTTTAATCAATCTCTCAGGCAAACTGCTGGGCGCACACGTCGCTCACTCTGGTTTGATCGTGTTCTGGGCCGGTGCAATGACTTTGTTTGAAGTCGCTCACTTTATCCCAGAAAAGCCCATGTACGAACAGGGCTTAATCTTGATGCCCCACATCGCTACTTTGGGTTGGGGCGTCGGCCCCGGCGGTGAAGTTACGGATATCTTCCCGTTCTTCGTAGTCGGCGTTCTTCACTTGATTTCATCTGCTGTTCTCGGTTTGGGCGGCATTTATCACGCCGTTCGCGGCCCGGAAGTTCTCGAAGAATACTCTTCGTTCTTCGGCTACGACTGGAAAGATAAGAACCAGATGACCAATATCATCGGCTACCACCTGATTCTGTTGGGATGCGGCGCTCTGCTGCTGGTAGCTAAGGCCATGTTCTTCGGCGGTGTCTATGACACTTGGGCTCCCGGCGGCGGTGACGTGCGTATTATCACGAACCCCACTCTGAACCCGGCTGTGATTTTTGGTTACTTGGTTCGGTCTCCTTTTGGTGGCGAAGGCTGGATTGTCAGCGTCAACAACATGGAAGACATCATTGGCGGTCACATCTGGCTTGGCCTGATTTGTATCGCTGGCGGTGTTTGGCACATTTTGACCAAGCCTTTCGGCTGGGCTCGCCGCGCCTTAATCTGGTCTGGCGAAGCTTACCTGTCTTACAGCTTGGGCGCTTTGTCCCTGATGGGCTTCATCGCTTGCTGCTTTGTCTGGTTCAACAACACTGCTTACCCCAGCGAATTCTACGGCCCGACGGGCCCGGAAGCTTCTCAAGCGCAAGCTTTGACCTTCCTGATCCGCGACCAACGCTTGGGTGCTAACGTCGGTTCTGCACAAGGCCCCACCGGTCTGGGTAAATACCTGATGCGCTCTCCTACTGGCGAAATCATTTTCGGTGGTGAAACGATGCGTTTCTGGGATTTCCAAGGCCCTTGGTTGGAACCCTTGCGTGGTACTAATGGTTTGGACTTGAACAAAATCAAGAATGACATTCAGCCTTGGCAAGCTCGCCGCGCGGCTGAGTACATGACTCACGCTCCTTTGGGTTCTTTGAACTCTGTGGGCGGTGTGGCGACTGAAGTTAACTCGTTTAACTTCACTTCTCCTCGTTCTTGGCTGTCCTGTTTCCACTTTGTGATGGGTTTCTTCTTCTTGGTCGGCCACTTGTGGCACGCTGGTCGCGCTCGCGCGGCTGTCGCTGGCTTTGAGAAGGGTATCGATCGCGAAAATGAACCAGTGCTGTCTATGCCTAATTTGGACTAATCGAGCGAATTTATTTCTGATTTGATTGTCTAATCGAAAAAAGCTCCTGCTTAACGGCGGGAGCTTTTTTTTGCTCCAATATCTGGAAAAAGCTGCGGATTGTCGATCGACTGTTCTCCGATCCCGCTAGCAGCAGATACAATCCTAGACGTACAAACCCGGTTTCTGAGTCAACATTTTGAATTACAATACTGTTTCTTTCAGTAAGCTCGTTCCTGAGCGAGCTTTTGCATCCTGGACTGAGATATTTCGGTGCGACCTTCATCGGTGGCGGTGAATGACTCTGCAAGTCTTGAAACTTGACAATTTTAATCCGTTGGGGTAAAGAGCTTGCAAGGCAGGCTCTACAAAGTTTATATTTAAAGTACCAAAGTTTTAATCCCACACAATGGAAAGTTGCAATGGAAAGTTGCAATTTTAAGGCAGATCGCTACAGGTGCAAAACTAATCGACGATCGCCATCAGGATATTTATATTTTATTAAATGGCTGTGCTTGCCGAATTTTTTAACAAGCACAAAACTTTTGGGCCACTTATGGTTATTGCTAGGAAAGCAAAAGATTAATAATGGACTCATTAAATATCGAAAATGTCAAGGTGAGGTTTGATCGAGCAAATTTGCTCGATCGCATCGTCCACCGCATTCGCCGCTCTCTAGAACTGCCCGAAATTCTGAGCGCAACAGCAGCGGAAGTTCAATCCTTCTTGGGAACAGACAGAGTAAAAATATACAAGTTTCATAGCGACGGCAGCGGTGAAGTGATTGCCGAATCAATTAACGACAACCGCTTGCCATCCCTATTGGGACTGCATTTTCCAGCAGAGGATATTCCCCCTCACGCCCGCGAACTGTTCGCGCAAGTACAGGTGCGATCGATCGTCGATATAGATTCCGGGCAGCTAGGTCAAAGCCCGCGCCTCGACGCGGTTTCCGGCCAACTGCTGCCCGACGAAATGCGCTTTCGTGCGATCGACCCCTGCCACGCTGAATACTTGACTGCACTCGGCGTCAAGGCTTGCTTGGTAGTACCAATTTTTCACGGCGAAGAATTCTGGGGGTTGTTGGTATCTCACCACTCCGAGTCCCGGAGTGTGGCAGAAAACGAACTCCAAGGCGTTCAGATGGTGGCAGATCAGCTCGGCGTCGCCATAGCCCAATCAACCCTCCTCGCCCGAGCGAGGGCGAAAGCTCAACGGGAAGCGGCAGTCAACCGCGTCGCCGCAGCCCTTCACTTCCAGCCGGCGATGGAACTCCAAACAGCTTTGGCAGAATCTGTAGCTGCACTAGACGCAGCCGGCGGCAGGCTGTGCATTTTCGCCACGCCATTCATTTCCGACAGCAGCAAGGTTACGAATCTACTTCCCTATTCGGATAACTCGAATCGGGAACTCACAGTCTACACTTGCGGCTCAGGGCCGAAGATGGGAATTTCCGCAAAATACGCGCAGGTTGAGCAATACAGCGTGTGGCACGAATATTTTAAATCCGGCGATCAACAGGTTTGGGCAATTCCCGACTTGTACCAAATTAGCAGTTTGAGAAGCCTGCAACCTGCATTTCGATCGACCAAAATTCGCAGCATTTTAATCGTACCGCTCAGAACCCGCCAGCAAATATTCGGTTACTTGACCATTTTTCGAGAAGAATTTGACACCGAAACTCTCTGGGCTAGACAGTTTGATAGCGACGGGCGGCTCGCCCAATCTCGGATATCTTTTGAAGCGTGGAAACAGTCAAAAACTGCCCAAATTCGCGAATGGAAAACAGAAGAAATTGAATTGCTCCAAATTTTTGGCAGCCACTTTTCTAATGCTATTAACCACTACCAACTCGATCAACAAATAGAGGAACTTAACACAAATTTAGAAAATCAAGTTCAAAAGCGCACCGCTCAACTACAGCAGTTGACCCAACAGCAGCGAGTGCTGTTTGAAGTGGTGGCAAAAATGCGGCAATCCCTCGACTTGAACAAGATTTTTAGCACGATGTCCCAGGAAGTGCGGCGGGCTTTAAATGCCGATCGAGTGGCGGTTTACCGCTTCGATCCCGCATCGGAATTTAACGACGGCGAATTCGTTGCCGAAGATGTTTTGCCAGATTTTGTGTCAACAATGGCAGTCAAAGTGTACGATCGCTGCTTTGGAGAAAACTACGCCAGCCTCTACTCTCAGGGACGAGTTCATGCAATGTCGGACATTAGACAGGCCGGACTGCAAGATTGCTATGAGCAACTATTAGAGCAATTTCAGGTCAAAGCTACTTTAGTTGCACCGGTGATGAAAGGCAAAGACCTTTGGGGGTTGCTGTGCGTACACCAGTGTTCGGCTCCCCGCAACTGGGAATCTTCCGAAATTAAATTTGCTACCCAAATTTCCGCTCAGCTCAGCATCGCCTTAGAACAAGCAGATCTGCTCGCTCAAACTCAGCAGCAAGCAGTTGAGTTGCAGCGGGCAGCAGAGCAGGAGCGAATACTGTTTGAGGTAGTTGCTAAGATTCGACAATCTCTCGATTTAGATACAATTTTTCGCACGACAACTACAGAACTGCGGCGGATTTTAAAGGCAGATAGAGTTGGCATTTATCGCTTCGATACGGACTCAAAGTTTAATGAAGGCTACTTTATTACCGAAGATGTTTTGCCAGGTTTTTGTTCGGCAATGGATGTGAAAATTAGCGATCATTGTTTTGGCGAAAACTATGCAAATAAATACAGCCAGGGACGCATTCAAGTGTTGCCCGATATCGAAAGTGCGGGACTCTCAGACTGCCACGCTGCTATTTTAGCTCAATTTCAAATTAGATCTCAGGTGATTATGCCGCTGATGAATGGCAGCGAGCTTTGGGGCTTGCTGTGCGTGCACCAGTGCGACGGTTCGCGCAATTGGAAAACTTCGGAAATCCAGTTTGCTACGCAAGTCGGAGCTCAGTTGAGCGTAGCATTAGAACAAGCAGATTTGCTCGCTAAAACGCGGCAGCAAACGATCGATTTGCAGGAAGTCGCCGAGCAACAGCGGATAATGTTTGAAGTGGTGGCAAAGATTCGAGAATCTCTCGATATCCACGCAATTTTTAAGACTGCAACCCAAGAAGTTTGTCAGTTTATGCAAGTCGATAGAATTGCTGTCTATCGCTTTAATCCTGATTGGGGTGGCCAATATGTGGCAGAGTTTGTGAAAGATGGCTGGATAAAATTGGTAGGGGAAGGTATCAGTACGGTTTGGCAAGATACTTATTTGCAGGAAAACCGAGGCGGCAGGTATGTCAATAATGAAACTCTAGCCGTTGACGATATCTATAAAGCTTGCCACTCGCAGTGTGTGGTCGGTATTTTAGAGCAATTTCAGGTAAAGGCTTATGCGATCGCGCCGATTTTTGTAGGACAAGAACTTTGGGGTTTGCTGACAGCGTATCAACATTCTGGAGTCCGCAGTTGGGAAAGTTCAGAAGTTAACTTTTTAGCTCAGATTGCCAATCAATTAGGCGTAGCTATCCAACAAGCCGATTTGCTGGCTCAAACCAGACGCCAAGCAGAACAAATCGCTCAAAGTTTAAAGGATTTGCAGCACACTCAAGCTCAATTGATTCAAACTGAAAAAATGTCTGGTTTGGGGCAACTGGTAGCCGGGATTGCTCACGAAATTAACAATCCGGTTAATTTTATTTATGGCAATCTCGATCACGCTACTGAATATACTGCTAGCTTACTGAGTTTGCTGGAACTTTACCAGCAGCAATATCCCGATTCTAGTCCTGAAATAGACAAATTGAGTGAAGATATTGACTTGGAGTTTCTGCTAGAAGATTTGCCAAAATTGCTATTGTCAATGAAGGTGGGAGCCGATCGCATCCGGCAAATAGTTTTGTCTTTGAGGAATTTCTCTCGTCTTGACGAAAGTCAAATGAAGGCCGTTGACATTCACGAAGGGATTGACAGCACGCTGTTAATTTTACAGCACCGACTGAAATCTAATGCTGACAGTGCCAACATTGTGCTAGTGAAAGAATACGGCATTTTGCCTCTGGTTGAGTGTTATGCTGGACAGTTGAATCAGGTGTTTATGAATGTCATCGGGAATGCGATCGATGCTTTGGAATCGCACAAGTTGCTCGCTGACCCATCTGTGGCTCCTCAAATTAAAATCTCTACTTCTGTCGGTCAACTTAATGGCAATCTTCCTAGCGCGGTGATTCGGATTTCTGACAACGGCACGGGAATTTCGGAATCTATGAGAAAACGCATATTTGACCCTTTTTTCACCACTAAGTCGGTGGGGAAAGGTACAGGATTGGGACTGTCAATTAGTTACCAAATTGTGGTAGAAAAACACGGCGGCGTTTTAAAATGCAATTCGGAATTGGGGAAGGGTACTGAGTTTGTGATCGAGATTCCGCTTCGGCAGCAGTCATTAGTCATGAGTCATTAGTCATTCTTGTAAAATTTAGCCAACAGTCAACAGTCAACAATCACGGACGCTGCAACCATAATTGATATAATTAATCTGCGTTAATCTGTGTTAGTCTGCCCTCATCTGCGGTTAAAAAAAGAGAATGTATTAACCGCAGATGACAAGGGATTGACGCTGATTCACCCAGATGCAGAGAAGAGATATATGAATAATTCCGATGCTAAAAGATTTGGAATCAGGCTTGATCGTGCGTATGCGATCGCATAGCCACCTTGTGGCATCGCCTGTGACAGTTGCCTAAGTCCTGATGCAAAAAAATGCCTATTTAATAGACTTTCATAAATTAGTTTCGCTCTTTTGTAGTTCTTGTTGGAGAGTATTCTTGACACGATCGTACTCACCCTCGATTTGAGCCAATAGGGTTGAGGCTCGATCGAGTTCACCAGAGGTACTCATGACTTCTAACCTGCCACAAAGCTGGGCCAGAGGAGCCGCGCTTAGGTTCGCACTACTGCCTTTGAGGGTATGAGCCGCTCGGTTTAGGGTTTGAGTATCCGCTTGGGCGATCGCAAATTTCATAGCTTGTAGCAACTTTAGAGCTTCCTCCAAGTAGCAGTTCGCCAGCAAGCTCAAAATCTTGGTTGAATCTTGATCGATGCTGCTACAGAAGGCTTGCAGTTCTGTGAGGTTAACCGCTGGTACATCAATTTCTGGCTGGTTGCTATCTGATTCATCTTTTTGGGCCTGCTGCTGTTCCTGGTTGGGTGGACACTGACTCAGCGCTTGGATGAGAGCCTCTACTCGAATTGGTTTACTGATATAGTCATTCATGCCAGCATCCAGACAAAGCTCGCGATCGCCCTCCATGGCATTCGCCGTCATGGCAATAATTCGGGGACGAGCATGAGCCGGCCACTCCTCACCAATACGACGGGTGGCTTCTAGCCCATCCATCTCTGGCATTTGTACATCCATCAGCACTACATCATAAGGCTGGCGATGCAGGGCTTCCAAGACTTCTAATCCATTGGCAGCAACATCGGCCCGGTATCCCAAACGCTCTAACAGCAGCAGTGCCACCTTCTGATTCACCAGATGATCCTCTGCTAACAGAATTCGCAGCGGAAGTCTCTGAGCCAATTTAATATCATCCTGAACAGAGCTAGGGGGCCGCTGTTGAACTTTTGTCGGTTGAGCTTGTAGTGCCTGAGTCAGCACTTCATAAAGCTGGGATTGTTTAATGGGTTTGCTTAAACAAGCCACAAAGTGGGTCGAGAGTGCTGAAGAACTCCCTTCTGGTTTGCCCATTGAAGTCAGCATCACCAGTGGTAAACGGTGGCACTTAGGAAGCTGATGGATTTCTGAGGCGAGTGTCAAGCCGTCCATCTTGGGCATTTGCATATCTAAAATAGCGACATCAAACGTTTCTCCACTCTGAAGCCAGTTGAGCGCTTCCACAGCCGATTGGGCTGCGCGAATCTCCATCCCCCAAGTCTGGGCTTGCAACGTCAGAATTTGTCGGTTAGTGGGCTGGTCATCCACGATTAATAAACGCTTGCTAGATAGTTCTGGTAGCATTTCAATCGGTTCCGCTAACTCAGTAGCAACAGCGGGTGCGACTATCGTGAAGTAGAAGGTAGAACCCATTGTGATTCGAGGAGCCTGAGCGGCTTGCCATTTGGGTGAAGGGGTTCCTCCGACGTGGCCTCGGCTCTCAACCCACATCATGCCGTTCATCGTTTCACTAAGTCGCTTACTAATCGCCAGACCTAAACCACTCCCTCCATACTGCCGAGTCGTCGAAGCATCTACTTGACTAAAAGACTTGAACAGTCGATCGAGGCGGTTGGCTGGAATGCCAATCCCTGTGTCTTGAATGGCAAACTCGATTTCATACAAGCTTTCTGACAAGTTCTCAGGCTCAGAAATCGTTTTGTCAGAATCAACTAGAGAGGCTTGCACCGAAATGGTAACTTCCCCAGTTTCGGTAAACTTAATCGCATTGTTGAGCAAGTTAACTAGAATCTGACGGAGACGGGTGACATCACCCAAAATGAACTTAGGAGTTTGAGGGTAAATAAGGTAGCCCAACTCAATCTCTTTCTCATCTGCTTTAACTGCAAGTTGGTCGATCGCACCTTCTATGCAATCTCTCAAGCTCAAGGGATACATTTCTAGCTCTAGCTTGCCCGACTCAATTTTGGAGAAGTCAAGGATGTCGTTGATGATGCTCAGGAGGGTATCGCCACTATTGCGAATCATCTCGATAAAGTCTCGCTGTTGAGCCTTGAGTTCTGTATCGAGCAGTAGTCCCGTCATACCAATAACCGCATTCATGGGAGTGCGAATTTCATGGCTCATCATCGCCAGAAACTCACTTTTGGCTCGGTTCGCAGCTTCTGCTTCTCGTCTAGTTTGCTCCAGGGCAAAGTTTTTCAGAGTTAATTCTTCTCGTTGTCGAGTTTCTTGCTCTAGTAATTTGGCTTGAGCTAGGGCAATTCCTACTTGAGCCGCGACGGATTCTAGCAACTCGATTTGATCGGCAGTCCAATGACGGTAGCGATCGCACTGGTACAGACAAATGGCACCATTCGGTTCTCCTTGGTAAGAGGTTCGCACTGCTAATGTCGATCTCAATTTGAGGCGGGTAAAAATTGAATCTGCACAGGTGAGCAATGAATCGCAATAGACATCCGGGGAGGCGATAGCTTCATCTTGAGCCATCAACTGTTTTGCATAAGCAGGACTCGCCACCAGAATGTCATACTCGCCACTAGGGGCCGATCCCACTGCTAGATACTCTGTAACTACAGGAAACTGAGGCTGCGGATTGTCCTGGTATGTGCTAATTAAGCAGCGACTGACCCCAAAAGTTTGCCCAATCTCAATAGCAGCCGTTTCAAATATCTGCTGAGCATTGAGGCTTTGACGAATTTCTTGGGTAATTTGCTTCAGCAGTAGGGCTTTTTGCAACTGTCGTTGTAGTGCTTCTTCTGCCTGCTTGCGATCGGTAATATCCTTCATGAAGCAGTGATACCCTACAAAAACATTTTGCTCGTTATAAGCAGAAACCATCACCACTTGTTTATAGAAGCTAGAGCCATTTTTTCTCATCCCCCTAGCTTCTACTTCGACTCTGCCGTCTCTCAACATCTGCTGATAAGCAGTTACCATCTTCTCAACATCTTCAGGATGAACAGTTCTTTGCCATTCCATCCCTAGCATTTCGTCAGGCTGATATCCGGTGATGGCAGCATAAGTAACATTGACAGAGATATAGCGTCCTTGAGTATCCAGCCGAGAAATGCCTGCCACGGCATTTTCTAGCGCCGCACTCATTTGTTGTAGTTCTGCTTCGGCTCGTTTGCGATCGGTAATTTCAATGAGGATGCAACCCACTGCTATAGGCTGGTCTGCATCCTTGAAAATGGGAAAGTGAGAAGCGAGCCAGTAGCGGTTGGCACCGGTTTGACTGGGTACTTCTGGGCTCCTTTCCAAGTTGATTGAAGGTTGTCCAGTGGCTAACACCTGTTGTAACAGGACATTCACATCAGGAGCAAATTCCCCCAAAATATCCTCGGTTGTCTTGCCTAAGTGAGCCTCCACAGAGTGGCCATAAATTTCAGCTAATGCCTCATTGATTTGTAAAAATCGAAACTGCCGATCGTGGATACACAGCCCCACCCCTGCTAGGGAAGCTCCTTTAAAGAAAGCATTCAATAATTGCTCTCTGGCTTGAATTTCCTGCTCTAACTGTTTGCGGTTGGTAATATCGCTGTGAGAACCAGTCATACGCACAACTCTACCCGCTGCATCCGAAAGTGCTTGCCCTCGAGCCAAAATCCATTTGTAGCTCCCATCCTTGCAAAGCACTTGATGTTCTGTAATATAAAAGGGAGTTTTGCGCTGAAAGTGATCTTGAATGGCTTGCATCACCCATTCGATATCGTCGGGATGAACTCGCTTACTCCATTCATCAAAGTGATTCGGGATTTCATGCTCCTGGTAGCCCAACATCTCTTTCCAGCGAGCCGAGAAGAATACTTCATTGGTGTTGACGTTCCAATCCCATACCCCATCATTACTACCACGTAGGGCGAGTTGCCACCGCTCTTCACTGGCTTGCAGAGCGACTTCTGACTGATGCCGTTCAATTTCACTACCAATCCACTGAGCCATCAGCTTCAGCAATTCCACATGGGCAGATTTAAAGCTGTCTGCACGCGGAGATTTACTAGAAAAGCTGAGGGTACTGTAGACTTTGCCTGCAACTAAAACTCGTGTTCCCATATAAGCTTCTATGCCAAGGGCAAGATAGGCAGGATGGTAACGCCATTTGGACGTGCCTATATGTTCGATGGTTAGGGGTTCATTTGTGTCTAAAGCTTCACAGCACAAAGTTTGGTTAATATCAAAGACATCACCTGGTTTCAGGACTTGATCGGGCGATCGCACAGCCATCACCTCATAACGGTTATCTTGCACACGAGCCAAGATGCCACATTCAAGCCGAAATATCTGACATCCCATCTCAATCAACGCTTGGGTGCGCTGCTCAAAATTGAGATTTTGGGTAGCAGTGACTTCATATAAAGCTCGTATTGCCGCCTCTCTTGTTCTTAGTTCAGCTTCGGCTTGTTTACGTCTCTTAATTTCAGCTTTCAGAGAGCGATTGATTTTGGATAATCTTTGCGTTCGTTCTTGAACCCGCTGTTCTAAAGTAGCGTTGACGTGTTTAATCTCGCTAAATTTTTGATTGAGTGCGATCGCCATCAATTGAAAATTGCTAGCAAGCTCATTGATTTCCGTAACAGAGGTATGTTTCCATTCAAATGTTTCTTCTGAAAGCTTGTTGGGTAAGTCAGTAGTCGCCAGAGCTAAAAAGGATAACGGCTTGACCAGTCGTTCGCTAACCACCGTTGCAAACAAAAATGCCAACATTGTGATGACGAGAAGAATAATCAGATCTATCTTGTAGCGATTTTGTAAATTTTCTATATAGGGAGCTGCTGGAATTTCTAAGCGTAATCTCCATGTAAGGTCTGGGGTAATCGTAAATTCCTGTATATATAAAGAGTTTTTCCAACGGATCATCGGATAGTTGCCCTTGCTAGGAACCCACTGCTGCAAGGTTCCCTCTAAGGTGCGAGTGCTGCCGTGCTTTGACTCTTGAACACTGGTCAACAGCTTTTGGTCGGATTGATTACTCGCAATAACTTGGTTGTTTTGATCGAGCAATGTAATGCGTAGTTGCTGATTGTTTTGCTGAAAAATGTATAGAGCTTGGATCTGGCTCAATGCTAATGAAGCGTGGATCAGGCCAAGGAAATGACCTTGAATTTGCAGGGGAACATTCAACCCTACATGAGGTTCGTCAATTAATAAATCGTTGTGGATAGGAGTCATCCAAGGTCTCAACCGCTCTTGAGCCAGGGTAATTAGAGATTTATGTTCGGTGCTTTGTTCAATCAACTGCCGACGTGTTTGATTTAAAGGAGGAGAAGCCGCTAAAACTGTTCCAGATGAATCGCTCACATAAATTTTGTCGAAATCGGGAAACCACTGCTCGAGCAGGCTAATGTCTTGTTGCAGTTGATCGGATGATTGAATCGCTTGATTAGCAGGAGTGGCGGCTTCAGTAATGACCGATTTTTCCGCTAATGTGTTCAACGCTAAAAGATGTCGCTGATGCCATCTAGATAGACCGCTACTGAGATTTCTCCCCTTTGTTTGTAACTCAGTTTGCACAGTCGTCTGAATTTGAGCGACCAAGTATCTACCATCAATAACTAATAGGATAAGTCCTGGAATAAAGACAAAAGCAACCAACAAATGAAAAATAGTTTGTTTTAATGAGAGGGTCTGGAAATGCTTTGAATGCCTAACCCACAGATGACTCGGCGCATAAGAAATGATTAAGCTGGCCACTAAGGCATTAAAAATGCCGTTGACTGCTTGTTTGCACATCACTAGCAGGACTTGAGCCGCCTCCATGTGCAGCATTTGACCGTAGAAAAGCCAAACGAGAGGCATTCCAATTAAGAACCAGTAAATCCCATCCAATAAAAGGAGGTTCGGATGTTTACGCTTGCAAAGAAACCCTACAAATAGAGCCTCAATTACCAAGATAATTATGGCGTATGGATGATTCCAAAGGACATAAGTATAGCTGCCTGCTATTAGACTGGCCAAACTTCCCCAGCCCCAGCCGAAGTAGTAAGTAATAATCAGTATTGCAATACTGCCAAAGAGGAAATCAACCCCAAAGAAAAGAGATAAACTGAAATAGTTGCCCAGAAAAGCCGCACCAGTGAGAAGGGCGATCGCACCGAACCATCTTTGATCACGCACTGAGCTAGCTCCTCCCATAAACTTCTAGAATCGCTACTTGCTGAATATAAACTGATTTTGATAAAAAATCGTTGTAGAGACACTCTCGTGCTATTTCTGACAGTTTCAATGAAGGTCGCACAACCGATTATTTAGGCTTTAATACTCAAATCAAGGCTTACTCATGCAGGACTTGATATTTCGCTAAACTTTTAATAAATAATTATTCCCAATTACGAGAGGCATAGTTTTTACCTTATGATTTAACGGGTGAATTTATTAACTGTATGAATCTTGGTACAAAAAGTATTACGACCTTGGTCTTTAGCTTCATAAAGTGCTGCATCGGCAGCAGTAATTAAATTTTCTGGTCGGCTGTCTTGGGTAGGAAGCACACTGGTAATACCGAAGCTGAGCGTAATGTAATGATGTGGAGAACTCTTATGGACTATTGCTAAAGCTTGGATGCCAGCCTGCATTTGCTTAACGATTTGGACAGCTCCCTCAAGCTCTGTGTCGGATAAAATCACTACAAATTCTTCACCTCCATAACGTGCTACTAAATCTCCCGCTCGATTAATACTGCGATTGAGAGTTGTGGCAACTTTCTGTAAACATACATCCCCTGCTTGGTGTCCATAAGTATCGTTGTAAGGCTTGAAGAAATCGATATCACACAAAATTAGTGACAAAGGAGTTTGCTGCCGGGTCATGCGTCGCCACTCCTCCTCTAGCTGTTGGTCAAACTGACGGCGATTGGCAATCTGAGTCAAACCGTCAATTGACGCTAAATATTTTAATTGTCGATTGGCGGCTTCTAGCTGCTTGTAAAGTATGGTTTGTTGCTGTTGCAAGTGGAATTGCTGAATCAACCGTCGCACTCTCTGTCGCAGAACAGCCCAGTGAATCGGCTTAGTGATATAGTCAGCCGCTCCCGCTGCAAACGCTCGATCGACAGATTCTTTGTCTTCCAAGCTAGTAATCATCAAAATAGGTGGGCGATCGCTCTCAGACACTTCAGATAATTTTTGACAACAAGCAAAACCATCCATAGTAGGCATCACTGCATCTAGCAGGATGAGGTCGGGATGTAGTTCCTCATAAGCTGCTAGCCCTGTCAACCCATCACTAGCTTCCGCCACTCGGTATTGTTCCTTCTGTAAATACAGTCGAAGTTGCAAACGCATCAAGGCATCGTCATCCACAATCAGAATTAGAGAGGACGATTCCGTAGATGGGGTAGTCAAAATGGTTGACTCTTCTAATGATTGATACATACGTCATGGTGTATCTTAAGCTCTGGAAACATTCTAGCCTAGCATATTTTGAGCTGGGAATGGAAAATGAAAACTTTGTAAATATCTCAGAAATGATACACAAGCTGAGCTTCCGCAGCAAAATCCGACGCAGCGTCAGGTTTCTTTAACTAACGACCACAGTCTGCTTAAAATTTATCCCTTTTTTTCGGAGATATAAAGTCTGGTAACTCGCGCTAATTTTTGTAGGTATCTAATTATTTTTGGGTACGTTAAACAGTTTTTACAACGCCGAGCGAGCTTTGACGAATGAGCACCTGTTACGCCTCGCACGATCGCTCGTTCTCCCGCGCTCGCCCCTGGGATACTCTGCTATATTTATTGATAACATTTGGTATATAGCAATCCTCCCATCATTTGTGAATTTCTTACTCCCTCCCCTTACTAAGGGGAGGGTTGGGGTGGGGTAAAAAAAATACGATTCCTGCAAGAATTGCTATATTAGGAATAATATTTAGGGAAATATTAAACTCAAAGTTCCTCAACTTTATTATAGCTTGAGCAATGGGAGTTAGTAGGACTTCAAGCCAGTCAAGAACGAGTTATGGTGGGTTGATGAGCGACTCACGGATTATCCGAGGATTGACCAGTGCTAAGAAACTGTTTAGAAGGGTTAAGGGTTATCTATTAGTAAGTGCTGACGCTCAATCGGCTCATTTTTTTGCAGATGAGTCGACTCAGTTTCAAACGAATAAAGTAAATAACCAATCGCGGTTAATTGCAACAGATAAATATCAACCGCTTCCTGAGTGGGAGAAGGTTCGGAATTGACAAAGTACGCTCAATTACTTTTTAATAGTGATTATTTGAGAGGAGATTTATTATGGTTTAATTAAACTTTGGTTAGAAGGGTCTGATATTTTTGAGAGGCGAGGAGGAGGGGGCAATTTAATCTATTATATGAATAATTTTCGGATTTTTTTTAAGTAAGAGAGTCGTTATAGATTTGGTTGCTGCCTAGCTTTATACTGTCGCCCCAGTGACAAAAGATGGTTCATACCAAGTCCGGCTTTAATACCCGCTTTTATTCTAGAGTCGGTGAAGACGGACAAAAGTGTGTGTAGGAGCGGTTTCAACCGCCGAGTCTCATTAAGGGGGTTTCTAACGCGGACTTGATATCAGTAATGATTTGGCTCACTAGGGTGCTAGGATGCACACGGAGCAACTCCTAGCTGCAAATCGGCTTTGCTGAGGGCTGCTGCAAACGGGAACTCGATCGCACCGAGCGCTCCTGAACATGATAGATTCAATAATCAGACAGACTTTTGTCAAAGTAAAGAACTGAGCGCTTACAGTCGATCGACCGATACGCCATGCCAGATTCCGAATTCTCAGATGATTTAAAATGGACGCCTGAAGCCAAGGCTAAGCTAAAAAATATTCCCTATTTTGTTCGGGGACAAGCTCGTGCCCGCATCGAGCAGTTGGCCCGCGAAGCCGAAACCGAAGTCGTCACCGTTGACTTAGTTGAGCAAGCTCGCATCGAGTTTGGACAATGAAGGATCGAAATGTACGCTAAAGCTTTAGACTATTAATTGCGTTGTAAGGACAAGGACTTAAAGAAATAGTGCGCAAAATAGTTATAGCTGGCAACTGGAAAATGTACAAAACTAGGGCAGAATCCCTAGAGTTTCTTCAAGGATTCATGTCCTGTCTGACGGAAACCCCAGAGGAACGGGAAGTCGTGCTTTGCGTTCCCTTCACTTCCTTGGCTGTCCTCTCGAAAAATTTGCATGGCAGCCGGATTAGACTCGGTGCTCAGAATGTTCACTGGCAAGAGTCGGGAGCTTTTACTGGGGAAATTTCCGGGCCAATGCTGAGTGAACTTGGTGTCCGTTATGTCATCATCGGCCACAGCGAGCGACGCCAATATTTTGGGGAAACTGACGAAACGGTGAATTTGCGGCTGAAAGCTGCTCAGAAATACGATTTAATTCCGATTCTGTGCGTTGGGGAAACCAAGCAGCAGCGAGATGCAGGCGAAACAGAAGCTCACATTTTTTCTCAGTTGGCAAAAGATTTGGTTGATGTTGACCAAAATAAGTTGGTAATTGCTTACGAGCCGATTTGGGCGATCGGCACTGGCGATACTTGCGAAACGAAGGAAGCTAACCGAGTTATTGGTTTGATTCGCAGTAAATTGACTAATCCTGGCGCGCCAATTCAGTACGGCGGCTCTGTTAAACCGGAGAATATTGATGAAGTTATGGCGATGCCTGAGATTGACGGGGTTTTGGTAGGCGGGGCTAGTTTGGAAGCTGCGAGTTTCTCGCGCATTGTCAATTATCAGTAATAGGTAATTGCTAATAGGTAATTGCTAAGTGGTAAGTGGAACAAGGGCAGCGGGAATTAAACAGCTATCGCCTACAATTGTGATGTGCCGTTGAGTGTTTCTCCGATCGGGAGAATTGACCTATGATTGCGAGCGTTAAACCAAAACCCACCTTAGAGGAGTTCCTAAAACTTCCTGAAACTGAACCAGCCTCAGAATTTCTTGACGGAGAAATCATTCAGAAACCCATGCCACAAGGTGAGCACAGCGTCCTTCAAGGTGAACTCTGCAAGACGATCGATCAAGTAACAAAAACTCAGAAAATTGCCCGTGCTTTTCCAGAGTTATACTGCACATTTGGTGGCGCATCAATCGTGCCAGATGTAGCAGTATTCCGATGGGAAAGAATTCCTTTTTTGCCCTCTGGTAGAATTGCTAACCGCTTTGAAATTAATCCAGACTGGTCGATTAAAATTCTCTTCCCAAGTCAAAATCAAACAAAAGTGCTGAGTAAATTACTTCACTGTTCGCGACACGGAACTGAGTTGGGGTGGTTATTATACCCAGAAGAAGAGAGTATTTTGGCAGTATTTCCAGGACAAAAAGTAGAACTGTATAAAGGTGCAGCTCTGTTGCCAATCATTGATAAAATTGAATTAGAATTGACAGTTGATACTGTTTTTAGCTGGTTAAGTTTTGGTTGAATTAACAATGGCGCTTCTGCTTGATTCTTTAGTCTCTTAGAGAGAGACTCCGTTTAACAAGAATCAATTTCAATCGCCGAGTGATGAGGTGATATGATAAATAACAAAAAAATTACAATTAGAAATAAAGTTTTCGAGTGGGGAAAACGCACTTATTTAATGGGCGTTTTAAATGTTACCCCTGACAGTTTTAGCGACGGCGGAGATTTCTTTACCCTAGAATCTGCTTTAGTGCAAGCGGAAAATATGGTAAAATCGGGGGTAGATATTATTGATATTGGTGGTCAATCTACTCGGCCCGGTGCAGCGGAAATATCCTCTTCAGAGGAGATCGATCGCGTTATACCTCTCGTACAGATACTGCGGCAAAAAGCGGAGAGTTTTGGCTCAGTTCCTATTTCGGTCGATACTACCAGAGCGCAGGTTGCGAAAGCTGCGGTTGAGGCGGGAGCTGATATCATCAATGATATTTCGGGAGCAACTTTTGACTCAGAAATGCTGTCAACCGTTGCTAAGTTAAAAGTGCCAATAATTTTGATGCACATTCGGGGAACTCCCCAGACGATGCAACAACTGACAGATTATCGGGATTTAATTGGGGAAATTCGGGACTTTTTCGAGAGTCGAATTGCGGCGACAGTTGCTGCGGGGATTGACAAATCTCAAATTATTCTAGACCCCGGTATTGGCTTTGCTAAGAATTACAGTCAAAACTTAGAAATTCTGCGCGAGTTGCCCAAATTCCGTGTTTTAAACTGTCCAATTTTAGTCGGAGTATCGCGAAAAAGCTTCATCGGTCACATTTTGAATCAGCCAGAAGCGAAACAAAGAGTTTGGGGGACAGCGGCGGCTTGTACAGGTGCGATCGCAAATTCGGCAGATATATTGCGCGTTCACGATGTCAGAGAAATGCGTGATGTCTCTCAGGTAGCCGACGCCATCTTCCGATATCAGTCTTGAGAAGTTTGAGTATCGATAACTTTCATTTCCCCGCCGCCATCTCCCGGAGAGATATCAGGGATAGACTCCATCAAATTGTTGAGGGCCTCTGACATATTTCTCGGATCCATAAACAGAATTTTGGCATTGTCGCTTTCGCCCAATTTTTGTTGAGCGTCTAAGTATTTTTCGGTTACTAAGTAATTCAAAACTTGCGTGCTATTGGGATGGGAGTCTAAAGCTTCAACTAAGAGCCTCATGTACTCCTTAGTGCCGATCGCCTTATTGACCATTGCTTGCCACTCGCTCTTCGTGGCGCGCTCCAATTCCATAGCTTCTTGCACCCTTTTAGGAGGTGTAATGCTTTGAATTTCTACGCGAATTACTTTGACGCCCCAAGTTTCTGTAGCTTCGTCCAACTTTTTGAGTAACTTTTTATTCATGTCATCTCGGGAACCCAAGATGTCTTGCATGGGCAATCGACCAATTTCAGCGCGAAACGTCGTTAAAACTAAGTTGGCGATCGCATTTTCAATTTGATCGATTCCATAATAAGCTTTCTGTAAATTCACAACCCGCCAATACACAACGGCATCGACTTCGAGAGCCACATTATCTCCCGTGATTGCTGACTGAGGTTTAATGTCTAAAACTCTTTCACGGCTTGTGTCCACGCAGACGACTTTTTCAACCAGGGGACTGATAAAGTGGAATCCTGGCTTGAGGGTGCGCTTGTATTGACCCAAACGTTCCACTAAAGCTTCGTCGCCACCGCTGACTATTTTGACGCTTGAGTTAACCGCGTAGCCGAGGATGAGCGCAAAGAGCATGGTAAGAATAGACTGCCCCATTTCTATTTTCCTGCTAAGGTTGACTGAGAATCGATCGGAATTCTACTCTAATTTAACTCAAACTCGGTCACACAGTGCTAAAATATCTCGACTGTTAATAACTAACTATTTCATCGGGTGGGCCCCATCGGCTCCGACTCTTACGGCGCTAGTGAAACCCAGGATATCAACAACACGTTTCCACAAAAGACATGAAAAACGATCGAGAGTTTCGCTTGTTCAAACCCTTGAGGTGGATCGCCCCAAGCATTTTGGTGGGTGCAGGAATCTGGAATGCAGCAGCGGCCGAACCGGCACAAGCTGAGCCAATCGCCCTGCAACTCTCGCAAAACTTGCAGTCGCAGAACTTGCAGACCCCGCGCCGAGGCCCTGCTGTTCGGGAAGTTATGTCCTACGAAATGAAGGGAGACGAACTCAGGATTTGCAAGCAGGAAGGCAACTCCGAGAAAAAGTGCCAAGTTGTAGGTAAAGGCTACACGGTGGGCTTGAGAACTGCCAACGACCTTTACGGTCAAGGAAATGCTGTCAATGCCGAAGCTTTGTACCGGCAACTAATGGCTCGCTATCCCAAACAAGCGGATGCTTATTACAAGTTGGGAAGTATGCTGTCGGGGCAAGGTAAAATGAGCGATGCGATCGCTCTATTCCAAAAAGCAATTGAAGTCAACCCGCAGCACGCCAAAGCTCACAACGATTTAGGCGTGGCGATGGCAAGTCAGGGGCAGTTGCCCGAGGCAATTGTTCAGTGGAGACAAGCCGTTAAAATTAACGATCGATATCCCGATGCTTTAAACAATTTAGGAGTCGGTTTGTACCAGCAAGGAGACAAGGAAAATCAAGCGGAGGCGGTAGCCAGCCTCAAAAAAGCTAAGGAGTTATTTATCAAGCAAGGTAGAACTCAAGCGGCTAACAGGGTCGATAAAATTTTGGAGGAAATTAATTCGCAGTCGAGCGACTCCTAAACTCAAGCGCCGATCGCACATTGAAAGAAAAAACATCTTTAGCGATCGGCGTTAATCAGGCTTTAGCAGCGGTTAAACAACCCCAACAACGAGCATTTAAAGCATTTCCTTCAAAACTTGTATAATCAAATCCCCATCCACCCGATCGCTCACAGCGGCCTCACCCAAGCGCACCGGCAGCACAAACCGCACCTTGCCATCCTGCACCTTCTTATCCAGTTGCAAAGTATGCAAAATTTCCTCAACATCCACACCCGCCGGCAATTTGGCAGGTAAACCCGCTTTTTCAAGCAAAGCAGACTGGCGGCGATCGCACTCTTGATCCCACATTCCCAACTCCACAGCCAACCGGCTTGACGCAGCCATGCCGATGGCCACTCCTTCCCCGTGATTGATCACCTTGTAACCGGTCAAACTTTCCACAGCATGACCGATAGTGTGTCCGTAATTCAAAATCGCCCGCAAACCCGATTCCTTCTCGTCTTTGCTGACCACCTCAGCCTTAGCTTGGCAAGACCTACTCAAAATTTCAGCCAACAAATCCGCCTTCACATAGCGCATTTGATCCAAACGCTTGCACTTCTCCAACTTCCCAAAAAGTTCAGCATCCCAAATCACCCCGTACTTGATAACTTCCGCCATCGCCGAACGAAACTCCCTTGCCGGCAGAGTTTTGAGTACATCCGGGTCAATTAACACCAAACGTGGCTGGTGAAAAGCCCCGATTAAATTCTTCCCTAAAGGATGATTTACCCCCGTTTTGCCACCAATAGAAGCATCAACCATCGCCAGCAGCGAAGTCGGAACCTGCACGACATTAATTCCCCGCAGCCAAGTCGCGGCAGCAAAACCCGTCATATCGCCCACAACCCCGCCGCCCAAAGCCACCATTGTCGAGGAACGTTCTAAACGGTTTTCCAAAGCCGCACCGTAAATCTTCTGTACCGAATTTAAAGTTTTGTACTGTTCTCCCGGTGGTAAAATGCAGCTACCGACTTCCAGACCGGCTGATTCGAGGGCTGCGGTTACTCTTTCGCCGTACTGCCGAAAAATCGACTGATTCGACACCAGCAGCACTTTTTTGCCCAAACTTAGATCGCCCATCAGACTGCCGAGTTCGTCTAAACCGCCCGATCGCACGCAAACATTGTAAGATTGTGGCCCCAAGTCAACTTTAATTATGGATTGCATATTTATCTAATTTAGATATTAGATTTTAGATTATAGTTCTTATATGTCTTTTTATTGATTGTTTTGGAGAAATTGCCATGACTCTTAGCGGAGCAATAACTTATTTTGGGCTTTTTGGTGGCATGATCGGCTTGGCGACAGTCCTGATGTTTGGTCTGCGGGCTGTCAAACTCATCTAATTTGCTAATTTAGATGTCTCAACCAGAGGATTTAATCTCTGGCAAAAGTATCCGTTCGACAAAGTATTTGCGCCAAAAATCTCTAGGTTTATCTGTAGATTGAGGGCGCAAATGCTTTGACTAATATAACTTTAGGCTATAATTGATTAATTTGATATTTGAATTATTGACAATTGCATGACCAATACTAATGAATCGAACCCCGAAGATACCTCTTGGCACGCAGCAACAGATCCAGAAAAGTGTTTGGAAATGGAACGAAAGTATGGATGGAAGTTGCTGCGAATTAAGAGAGTCGGAGGAGATATTTTAAAAGTCAATTGTATCTTTAAAGGAGAAACTCGCTTTCCTAACTATTTAGAAAATGAGGATGAAGATTAATTATGCGGAAATATATCATTTTTAAGGCTCAATCGATGTCAGCAGAAGGCTGGGAAAATAGAATGTTGGCTCACACTGGAGCAACAACTGATATTCTCTGCGAGTATTATGATTCCTCTGACGAACCCCTACCTCAACCAGGGAATCGTCCCTACGAGTTTTACCGAATTGAAGAGTTCGACGATCCGCAATTCCCCGATAGCGATACTCATTATCGAGTCGGAGATTGGGAAGTTGTCAGGGTGGAACAATACCCCACTGAGGCACCAGGAAGCAACTACGATTTGATTGCTGTATGTTATTGTCAGTACGCACCTAAACCTAGTCCGCTGATGCCAGTCCCAAGTGTTCGTATTTCGATCGACTCGTTTGGAGGAGATGAGGCAGCTTATCAGCAATATCTTGAGAATAACGCTAAATCAGAGGTTTATTCACCTTGAGGATGAAGGAGCGATCGCACTTGTTGTAAAACACGATCGCTCCTAATTAATTACACGATTCGTTCTAATTGAGTAGATCGAACTTCTGGCAATTTCTCAGCCCCTGTCGTATCAAAAACGATCGCGTGTTTAGCCGTCGGCAACAACCGCTGTAAAATCTGTATGTATCCCTCCGCATCGCCCCGGCGGTGGAACCGAGCAACCACCAATCGCTGCATATTTGGTAATTGCCGCACGATACACCAGGGATGAGTGTTTAATTTGGGCTTGGATGTTGGTATCATAGGGTAATCCTTCCCCACGTTCGTGGGGTGTGGTAGAAAAAGCGATCGCCCTTAAGTTTTCGAGGCTAGGAGGGCGATCGTTTTCAGTGTACATAGATATCATATGTTGCATACGCATCAATGTCAAGTTAAAACATGGGATACGTTAGACTGCGGATTCGAGAACTAGCTGAGCAAAAGGGTTGGACACTAAAGCAAGTTGCCGATCGATCCGGAGTTAATTACAACACTGTCAGAAGCTACGTTCAGCGCGATGCTTTGAATACAGCCGATCTTTCTGCTGTCTACAAAATTGCCCGCGCCTTCGACGTGACAATGGAAGATTTGGTCGAGATTTTGGAAGATTGAGGGCGCACCAATGGGGCGAGTTCGACTAAAGATTCGAGAGTTGGCAGAAGAAAAGGGCTGGACGCTGCAAGACGTGGCAGATCGCTCAGGGGTTAATTACAACACGGTTAAAGGGTACGCTAGACGCGATGATGGGATGAGTATGGTCGATCTGAGTGCCGTTCAGAAGATCGCCCTTGCTTTTGATGTCATGATTGAAGATTTGGTCGAGTTTTTGGAAGAGTAAGGGCGATCGCGCTAATGGGATATGTTAGATTACGGATTCGAGAACTAGCTGAGCAAAAGGGTTGGACGTTCAAAGAAGTTGCCGATCGCTCAGGAGTCAACTACAACACAGTAAAAAGCTACGGGAGGCGCGATGCTTTGAATACAGTCGATCTTTCTGCTGTCTACAAAATTGCCCGCGCCTTCGACGTGACAATGGAAGATTTGGTTGAGATTGTGGAAGATTGAGGGCGCACCAATGGGGCGAGTTCGACTAAAGATTCTAGCGCTGGTAGAAGAAAAGGGCGATCTCGCTAATGGGATACGTTGATTAATGTCGTACCTATCGCCGCCTTTTCTTTACTTGTTCGTAAAGCATATAACTAGCTTCTATAGCCGATCGCCCGCTTTCCCCTAAAATAATTTTTACTAGATCCCCAATCTAAAATCGAAAATCTAAAATCTAAAATCGAAATGACTCATTCCACCGATATCGTCACCCTCGCCCGCTGGATGGCGGCCGACTTCAGCAACCAAGCCCAAGCCTTTGAAAACCCGCCCTTCTTCGCCCACATCCGCGTCTGCATGAGGCCTTTGCCGGTCGAAGTTCTGGATGGCCTCAGCTTGTACCTAGAACAAGCCTACGATATTGAACTGAATGTACCGTATCGAGTCCGAGTTTTGAAATTAGTCCCGGTGGGCGATCGAATCGACATCGAAAATTATGCCATAGAAAACGAAGAACAATTCTACGGCGCGGCCCGCGACCCGCAACGGCTGCAAGAAATCAAAAAAGCACAACTGACTCTACTTCCTGGCTGCACGTTTATTACGCAGTGGACGGGCAACAGCTTCAAAGGGTCTGTCGAACCCGGAAAAGGCTGCATGGTCGTCAGAAAGGGCAAAAAAACCTATCTAGACAGCGAATTCGAGATTGACCAAGACAAGTTTATTAGCCACGATCGCGGACGTGACCCCGAAACCGATGCCCACGTCTGGGGAGCCCTTGCCGGCCCTTTTGAATTCACCCGCCGGGCCAGTTTCGCCGACGAAATTCCGGTTTAATCCAAAAAAAACAGAGTCCCTCCTGGGCGAACACGCTTGATTAAAGGTTCAGAATGCACCAATACCTGGTACATTAACCCAGTATTGGCAAGCAAGATTCACCGTTGATTTATGAAAGTCCTGGTTATTGGTGGCGATGGCTATTGCGGTTGGGCAACCGCACTCTACCTTTCTAACAAAGGTTACGAAGTTGGCATCCTCGACAGCTTCGTGCGGCGGCACTGGGATCTGGAACTGTGCAGCGACACCCTCACTCCCATCGCACCGATTCAGCAACGACTCCAGCGATGGCAAGATTTAACGGGCAAGTCGATCGACTTGTTCGTCGGTGACATCACCAACTACGATTTTCTCAGCAAAAGCATGAGAAAATTTGCACCAGAGGCTGTAGTCCATTTCGGCGAACAGCGTTCGGCACCTTTCTCAATGATCGATCGCGAACACGCAGTCCTCACTCAAGTCAATAACGTCGTCGGGACACTCAACCTGCTGTACGCCATCCGCGAAGACTTCCCCGACTGTCACCTAGTGAAATTGGGGACAATGGGCGAATACGGCACGCCGAATATTGACATTGAAGAAGGCTACATTACGATCGAACACAACGGTCGCAAGGATACACTACCCTATCCCAAACAACCGGGCAGTTTCTACCACCTGTCAAAAGTCCACGACTCCCACAACATCCATTTTGCTTGCAAAATCTGGGGTTTAAGGGCCACCGACTTAAATCAGGGCGTAGTCTACGGCGTGCTCACAGATGAAACCGGCATGGACGAACTGTTGATCAACCGTTTGGACTACGACGGAGTATTCGGGACAGCGTTGAACAGATTTTGCATCCAAGCTGCGATCGGTCATCCTTTGACCGTTTACGGCACGGGCGGACAAACCCGCAGCTTCTTAGACATTCGGGATACCGTGCGGTGCGTGGAATTGGCGATCGCCAACCCTGCCGAAGCCGGACAATTCCGCGTCTTCAACCAATTCACCGAACAATTCAGCGTCGGCGATTTAGCCTCCTTGGTGCAAAAAGCAGGCATGGCGATGGGGTTAAAAGTAGAAATCAACAACATCGAAAATCCCAGAGTCGAGAAAGAAGAACATTATTTCAATGCCAAAAACACCAACTTGCTAGACCTCGGTTTGCAACCGCACTATCTCTCAGATTCCCTGCTCGATTCTCTGCTGAATTTTGCTACAAAATATCAGCACCGGGTCGATAAAAACCAGATTTTGCCGAAGGTTTCTTGGAAGTAGGTTCTGGTATCTACCTGCGGGGTAAGAGATTTTTAACGAACCGCGAAGGCGCGAAGGGCGCGAAGTAAGAGAAAAGAAGGGAAGAGAGGAGAAATGTTTGCAACTTCTGAATGGGTTTCGCTGTAGATTACTTTTTTCATATCTATCTTTTTTATCTTTTGCTCTGTGTTCTCTGCGTCCTCTGCGCTTAGTTAAAAAATTGCCTAAGGTTTTTACTGCTGGCTTTTTGGGAATAAAGCCGTGAAAAGTCGAATTCTCATTCTGTTGCTTTTGGTGGTTCTGCCTGGATGTACAGCGAGTGCAGTTTGTAATGATTATTTAATATCGGAAGGGGCTGCATTAACGGCGAGTTATCAAAATTAGCGCCGAGTTAGCGAAGCCCCATCTACCACTGAAACAGAAATATCCATTGTCAGAACAGCAGAGGAAATTCACAGAATTAATTGCTTTGCCGAAGGTGGGGGATTGCTTTTAGGTGGGATAATTTTATCAATTGGCATTTAGGGAATTTGCTTGCATATTACCCCAAAAACCTCTCCCTCGGAATTAGTGGCAGTGAAACAGAAAGAAGAAGCGTTGAACAGCAGCCGATCGCACGCAATGACTTACTCCCCGCGAGACAGTGTATCCTGTCATCGACCCTGACTTCTTCCAGAGGCTAGGATTATCATCGGTTTCCTAAACAATTTATTATGAGAATCGCTCTTTTCACTGAAACTTTCCTGCCGAAAATAGACGGCATTGTCACCAGACTGATTCACACCGTCGATCATTTGCAGCGCGCGGGCGAACAAGTTCTGATATTTTCTCCAGATTACGGGATTAAAGAATACAAAGGCGCCCGGGTTTACGGTGTGGAGGGTTTGCCTTTGCCGATGTACCCGGAACTGAAAATGGCACTTCCTTCTCCGGCTGTCGGTCGCCAATTAGAGCAGTTTAAACCGGATATTATTCACGTTGTCAATCCCGCTATTTTGGGATTGGGGGGTATATATTACGGCAAAAAGTTCAACATTCCGATTTTGGCTTCTTACCACACGCATTTGCCGAAATATTTGCACCATTACGGTTTTGGAGTCCTCGAACCTTTATTGTGGGAATTGCTCAAAGGAGCGCACAACCAAGCAGAAGTGAATCTGTGTACTTCTACAGCAATGGTGGAGGAATTGAGAACCCACGGCATTGAGCGAGTAGATTTGTGGCAGCGGGGCGTAGATACTGAAATGTTTGTCCCGGAATTGGCAAGTCGAGAAATGCGATCGCGCCTTTCTGAAAATAACCCAGACAGTCCCCTGCTGCTGTACGTCGGCCGCCTCGGTGCAGAAAAAGAAATCGAACGCATCAAACCAGTCCTCGCAGCGATTCCCGACGCCCGCCTCGCCCTAGTGGGAGACGGCCCGCATCGGCAAACCCTTGAACAATATTTTGCCGGTACCCCCACTAATTTTGTCGGCTACCTCAAGGGGCAAGAACTCGCAACAGCTTACGCATCCGCCGACGCCTTCATTTTTCCCTCCCGCACCGAAACCCTAGGCTTAGTGCTCCTAGAAGCAATGGCTGCGGGGACGCCCGTAGTGGCGGCGCGCAGTGGCGGAATTCCTGATATCGTCACCGACGGTGTTAACGGATATTTATTTGACCCCGCCGACGAAGAAGGAGCACTAGCCGCCACCAAGCGTCTGTTTGCCAATCCCGAAGAACGGGAAACCTTGCGCCATAACGCTCGCCGAGAAGCCGAACGCTGGGGTTGGGCCGCCGCCGCTGCACAACTGCAGCGCTACTATCAATCAGTGGTATTTGCCGAGTCCATGCCCAGAGCGGCCTAAATGTCAGGAGCTCTAGCACCTCTAAACATCACCGCCAGCTTAGCTTCGCTGTTCGATCGTCAGTTGGTAGTGAGGAGGGATGTCCTCAAAGATTGATCAAACTTTTTTGCTGCATAAATTACCGTCGCTATCCTGCTGTTGCGTTTACCATTAAACTATGAGTAGCTCTGTAGGAATGCCTTGCGCGCTGCTTTCATAGCGCCCTTTACCTGACCGGATACGGTCGCCGAGTGCGCTAAAACAGTCACACCGCGCGCTGCAGTCGAGCACAGAGCGTCAAATCTACCTTGCACTCTTGATCGAACGAAAGTCTGGGAGCTACTTTTCCGGCGGATACGGTTCCGAACTCAAGTTCAGCTTTAATTGACGAACCCTCATCAGTATCCAGGTTGTAAAAAAGATCGATCGAGCATACATAACAAGCAAACTGAAGTTGCGTGCGCCACTTTTGAACTCACGATTCATCAAAGCGACAAGCGAGTGCCGATGCGCTTGCAAACAAATTCAAGAGTTTGCACCGCCGGCGAATCTCGCGCAGATCGACCTGCGGTCAGTCTACCCCTCTGAGCAAGCAGTTAATCATGACATTCTCCAATACTGGTAGCGTTCTGGCTACACTGACTCAAGTCAATTTTATGGGGGCATTGACCTCCCGTGTTAAGAGCCTGCCAGTTCCTGAATTAGTGTGCCTGCTGGACTTTATCACGGCTGAATTTCAGCAATTTATCCGGGCGATGGACCTGATTAACAATGAAGCACTCGAAACTCTCTTAGAGCAACTGTTAGATGCCTTCACTGTTAAAATTGGTCAGATTCTGCAAGCAGACCGGACAACAATTTTTTTGGTTGACTCCAACAAAAATCAACTGTGGCACAAAACAGTTGATCCACTTACGGGCGAGGATGTAGAAGTACGCTTGCCGATGGATGCAGGCATTTTAGGCTACGTAGCAACAACCGGAAAATCGATCAATGTCACCGAAGCTCGATCGCACGAGCATTTTAATTCCGAAGTAGACGAACCACCGGGCTATCAGATCGAGACCATGCTCTGTATGCCGATTTTTAGCAGCAAGAGCCAACACGAACCCGTAGCGGTGGTCAGACTCTTAAATAAAGCTGGCAATGTTTCCTTTAGCGAGGAAGACGAACAGCAGTTCCAGGCTTTTGCAGATTCGATCGGGATTATTCTCGAAAGCTGTCAGTCTTTCTACGTCGTCGCCCGCAACCAGCGAGGGGTTGCCGCACTGCTGAGAGCGACCACGACTTTGGGTCAAAGTCTTGACTTGGAAACAACTTTGCGCTCTGTCATGGATCAAGCTCGCGACTTGATGCAAGCCGATCGCAGCACGCTATTTTTATTAAATCGGGAAACTAACGAACTCTGGACAAAAGTCGCCAAGGCCGACGGCAAAACGATGGTAGATCTCCGCATTCCTGCTAATAAGGGAATTGCTGGCTACGTGGCTTCGACGGGTCAACCTCTAAATATTACAGATGCTTACGACGATCCCCGCTTTGACCCCTCTACTGACAGGCAAACGGGATACCGCACTCGGACTGTCTTGTGTATGCCGGTGCATAACGCTAAAGGTGAGCTGATCGGGGTGACTCAGCTAATTAATAAGAACCAAGGTACTTTCACCCCTTCCGACGAAGAGTTTTTGCGAGCGTTTAATTCCCAAGCGGGAATGGCGTTGCAAAATTCTCAACTGTTTCAGAACGTGATGGTCGAAAAGCAGTATCAGAAAGATATGCTGCAAAGTCTTTCTGATGCAGTGATTTCCACGGATTTGAAGGGGCGAGTTGTGACGATCAACGAAGCAGCCCTAGAATTGTTGGGGTGTCCGGTAAATCAACCTAAAAGCAAACAAAATCCCCAGAGTTGGGAAGATAAACTTGTGAATCGCTATGTTTGGGAAGTTTTGCCGATCGACAATTTGCAATTTCGACTAGAAGACAGTCTCAAAAATGCTGCCAGACATTACGTTCCCGAACAAAGTTTAACTTTGGGATTGTTGGTGGAAAAAACGCTAAATTCCCAACAAAAAGAAAAAGAAGAAGAAGAAGAAGAAGAAAGTTATATTTTGGCCGTGCCCGATCGCACAGATCCGAATTTATATTACGCTTGGGGCGAAAACCGCGCGTGGACTGAGGAAGTAGCGCTGGCAGAGTTAGCTAATGCCCAATCTCTATTTGCGCTGCGAAATTCGGCCCTGTATCACCCTTATTGTCCGCTGCCCATCCCCGCCTCTCGAATTAAAGTAATTGAACGTAGTTTGAATTTGACTGTCAACCCGCTGATCAATCCAGAGGGCGGCGTGCGCGGCGGTTTAGTGGTACTCGAAGACATCAGCCGCGAAAAGCGGATGAAAAATACGATGTACCGCTACCTGACTCCTGGGGTCGTAGATAAAGTGATGGCCTTGGGTGAAGGCGCCCTGATGGTGGGCGAACGCAAAGAAGTGACTATTTTATTTTCCGACATTCGCGGCTACACCACGCTGACCGAAAATTTGGGAGCGTCCCATGTGGTATCCCTGCTGAACGAATATTTTGAGACGATGGTGGAGGCCGTTTTCCACTACGAAGGCACTTTAGACAAGTTTATTGGCGATGCTTTAATGGCGGTGTTCGGCGCGCCCCTGCCGCTGAATCCCCCGGAAAGCCACGGTTGGATGGCGGTTCAGTCGGCTTTAGATATGCGCCGCCGTTTGAAAGAGTTTAATGATTCTCGCCCCGGTGCAGAGCCGTTTCGCTTCGGAATTGGGATTAGTTCCGGAGAGGTGGTTTCGGGAAATATTGGTTCTCAAAAGCGAATGGATTACACGGTAATCGGGGATGCGGTGAATTTGAGTTCGCGATTGGAACAGCTTACAAAGGAGTACGGATGCGATATAATTTTGAGCGAATTTACATACAGTTTATGCCGCGAAGGGATTTGGGTGCGAGAGTTAGACAAGGTGCGGGTTAAGGGTACAAATCAGCCAGTGGGCATTTACGAGTTGTTGCAAAATAGTTCTGAACCCATCGACGGGGAAACCCTTCGGTTTTTGGAACTTTACAGTAACGGTAGGGAGGCTTATATTGCTAGAAATTTTCACAAAGCTATTAATTGTTTTGAAGCGGCTTTAGCGATGCGACCGAACGATCGACCTGTGGAAGTTCACCTCGACCGCTCCTTAAGCTATTTGGAAGTACCCCCGCCCGATGATTGGGACGGCGTGCATACGATGACAACCAAGTAGTAGATTATATTACATCCGAGGGCTCAAAAGTAAAAAGATTTGATAAAGTTGTGAGATCTTCCTTATGACAGAGTTAACAAGTGTAAAAATATGAAAACATAAATCGAATGCCATATTAAAGTTTAGTATTTATTTCCAGGCTAGCAATTAAATGACTTATTTATCTGTTCCGAATGCCACAAAAGCCGATCGCATTCTGGTGGTAGACGACGCACCAGATAATGTTTTGTTGGTACAAACAATCCTAGAAGAAGAAGGTTACGAAATTAGCACGGCAGAAAACGGCTTTTCTGCCTTGAGTCAAATTGACAAGTCAGCCCCGGATTTGGTACTGCTAGACGTGATGATGCCGGGAATGGATGGTTACGAAGTCACTAAACGAATCCGACAAAATAAGGAATTGCCCTTTATCCCGATTTTGCTGATCACGGCTCACGACAGTGCGAGCGTAGTCCAGGGATTGGACATGGGAGCAGACGATTTCATCCGCAAACCAGTCGAAATGGATGAACTGCTGGCGAGGGTAAGATCGCTCCTGCGACTAAAACACAGCGTAGACGAGCGCAATTCGATCGCCCTCCAGCGCGAAGATTTTGTCTCCCGACTCGCTCACGACTTGCGAACACCCCTCGTAGCAGCCGATCGAATGCTAACTTTAATGCAGCAGGGAGCTTTGGGAGAAATTTCCCTTCCCATGCGCGACGCTTTCGGGACGATGGTTCGCAGCAACAAAAACCTGATCGCGATGGTAAATATGTTGCTGGAAGTATACCGCTACGAAGCAGGCCGCAAATCCCTAAGTTTTGCTCCCGTGGACTTGCGCCAGCTCATTAATGAAGTAGCTGAAGAACTAGCTCCCCTAGCCGATGCTAAAAGTTTGTCGGTGAATTTAGACTTGACAGAAAGTGCAGAAAGTGCACCGATTGCGAAGTATCCGGGCGATCGTCTGGAACTGCACCGCTTGCTGACAAATTTAATCGGAAATGCGATTAAATTCACCGACAGCGGCTCAATAAATGTCAGCTTAAAAGCTGCCAATTCACCTGCTTATACTAGCTTCAAAAACCAACCGCTGGCATGGGTAATCATAGAAATCCAAGACACCGGCGCAGGCATTTCTCCCACCGAAAAAGCAAAGTTATTTGAAAGGTTTGGGCCCGGAACTCACAAGAAATCCGGTACAGGTTTGGGATTACACCTCTGCCGCCAAATAGTCGAAGCTCACCGCGGCACGATCGAAGTAAAATCAGATTTGGGCAAAGGCAGTTTGTTTACTATTCGCTTGCCTTGTTAGAGCGGTATAAATAACTCTAACTTTCGGTGGCGCAGGACGCACCTTACCACTGATAATTAACTCTCATTGTAAGGTGCGAAGTCCGCACTACTCGAATTATGGTTAACTTACCCGATGTCATATAATTACTTGGCAACCGAATTTATGGCAATATGTCTAACTGTCCAGTGTGCGGTGCTGAATACATAGAAGAAAAAGCAGAGTTTTGCTCAATCTGCGGCTGGGATTTGACTCCCTACCCGCAGCGTGCTAAACCTTCCAAAAGTTATTTAAAAAAAGAAAAAGTTAGATTGCAGTGGGCAAAACAAATGTGGGAATTGACCCGCAATCAACAACATTGGTCAGCTAAATTTGATGAGTTGCAGAGCGAATTTCAGGAAGGTGCGATCGCCCGCACATACATTCAATCTCAGTTAGAATGGGTTCTGTACCGCCTCGAACAACTGAACCCCGAATTGATTGTCAGCACTCTACTGCGACTCGAAGACAAAATCGGCGCCATACCTGACTCACCTCCGGCTATCTCCGAAGTGGGGATGGACTACCGACAACTGACAAAGCTATTAGAAACCGGAAAATGGCGCAAAGCTGATGAACACACTTGGGAAATCTTGCTGCAAATCGCTGTCAGAGAAGACGAAGGCTGGCTGAGTGCAGCCGATATTGACAGTTTTCCTGCTACAGACCTTCGCACGATCGACCAACTTTGGCAACAATACAGCAGCGGGCGGTTCGGGTTGAGCGTGCAGCAGCAGATTTGGGAAAGTACCGAGGCAAATTATACTGAATTTTGCGATCGAGTCGGCTGGCGAGTCAAGGAAAATTGGAAATATTACAGCGAGCTCTCCTTCAACGAAAATGCTCCCCCCGGACATCTTCCCGTCACCGCATGGAGACAGCGCGCCTGTTACGGTGCGGGTAAACTCACCGCAGCAGAAAACTTGGCCCGCATCGCTGCGAAACTTGCAACTGGCGATCGCTAATCATCCAAAATAAAAAATTCAAAATCGACATTAACTGCTATAATCAAAACGGTTTAGCAACTGGGGCTGTGGCTCAGATGGATAGAGCAAGCGCCTCCTGAAGAATCGGGCACCCTGCGAGGAAACTCTAGGAGTGAATGTGGTCAAATTTGGTGAAACCTAAAGAGTTCATGGGTTCCTATGGCTCTAAGGCAATACCAAGCCAAGCCTGAGTTCATGGCGATTAAACGACCGCCTATATTGAAATCAGGAAGGTTTAGAGACTAGACGGTCACCACCTAAAGGCTGCAAGCCTATGGTGAAGGTATAGTCCAGAGAGTGGGGAAACTCACACAAATCTGAAGCGCTAGGTCGCCGGTTCGAACCCGGCCAGTCCCGTTAAAAATCAAGAAAAATTAAAAGCAGGAGGGGTAAGCCTAAGTTTTGCCCCTCTTTTTTGCATATCCGCTCAGGAATTGGCCCACAGACGAATACTTGCTGGAAGACGAGGACTTATTCAGCAAGCCCTATAGAGTCCCTCTCAAATCTAAAATCTAAAATCCCCGGTTTAAGCCCCCAACATAAGCGTAGAGTCAATCTAAAATCTAAAATCTAAAATCTAAAATCTATGATCCCCAGACCCAGTTTTAATTTTTAATTTTTAATTCCTGTTAGTGGGCTATACGTGCGGTATTTTTTGTTATGGTTCCTTTGTCAGTTACATAAAATTTTTATAGGTTTAGATGTGGTTAAGAATCCATTCAAACACGCGGCGTTACAAGCGTTTGAACACTTCACGCAGTTTTTGGTTCCTAGTAGGGCTTTTGATGGCGTGCTGGTTTGGCTATCAGCAGGTTAAGAGCGAATTTCAGAAACCCCAAGCTGTGTTAGTTCTAGGTGGGGCTACGGAGCGAGAGCTGTTTGCCGCCAAATTTGCTCGATCGCATCCTGAATTGCCGATTTGGGTGTCCTCTGGGAGCAATCCAGAGTTCGCAGAATGGGTGTTTTCCGAAGCGGGAATTGAGTCCGATCGCCTGCACTTAGACTACAGAGCAGTGGATACGGTAACAAATTTTACCACCCTGGTAGATGAATTGAAAGCTCAAGGGATTGAGAGCGTGTATCTGATCACTTCTGACGATCATATGCGGCGAGCTCAGATTATCGGCGAAATCGTGCTTGGCAGTCGAGGCATTAGCTTTAAGCCTGTGGCAGTTCCGTCTGGGCGAACCCCCGAACCGGTGGAAAAAGCTGTTCGCGACGGCGCTAGGGCTATTCTGTGGCTGACAACCGGTTATACAGGTGCTAACTTCAGCCAAGCCAGAATTGAATAAACCAAGGAAAGCATTGAGCAAGTGTTAATTTTTTGCCATTTTCTCTGGTTTTAAAACTTGTTTTCTATAACTATTTAATGAACTGGGAAGATGCTGATGATAAATGCGTAAGAGAAGAGAACAGAAGAGAAGGAGTAGTTTAAAATTAGTAGATGAACTTCAAAAGCTAAAGTTAATGACCGACCAAATTCTGTCGCAAGTTCTGGATAAAATTTTGAGTGACACCAAAACGCCCGATGCTGTTTTTTCGGCTTTGGTGCCGGCTTTAGGCGAGGTGTTAAATTGCGAGCGCGTCTTTCTCTACCTCCGCAGTCCTGAAACCCAAATTGGCCGAGTACCTTACTGCTGGCGTCGCAACTCAAACTATCCCGAGGTTTGGGACGCGGAATGGAAAAAAGAACCAGAATCTTTAGGGGAAGAAGACCCTTTGTTTGCAGCAGCTTTGCGAACTGAACCGTCGATTTTTGTTGAGGATGTTGAAACAGCAAATCCTGAAGTAGTCAACAAAAATTTTGAGGCAAAAGAGTTCGGACATCGAGCTTTGATTCACGCTCACCTTTGTGCTGACGGCTTATTGTGGGGGGTTTTGCAGCCTTGTATGTTCGATCGCCCCAGAGTGTGGAGTGAGTTCGACCGCCAAGTTATCGCAGCAGTTACAGAAAAAATTTCGCCTTTAGCTGTCGCTTATGTCACCGCCTCAGCATCAAAAGATGAGCCATAAAAATCATTAATTGACTTGTAGGGAGGGGGTGGGCAATGAATGAATGTAAACTTAAGACTAAAACCCGGTCTCGATCTGGGTTTTAGCCGAATCTCAATCCCCTTTCCGGCAGACGAAAGACCATTTCCGGTTCCCCCCTTTTTTAGTTAGGGGGGATCGATGCGCTAATTTTCACAGAAAATTCGGGTACTAAATTCGAGCTAAGAGTTATCACCCATGGTGGGGTGTGCATCGCCCTACAGATAGAGTTTGGTACACAATTCTTGTTTAAAAAACGCCCCAATTTTGAATGCCCCGACTGCTGAAAATCCCTTGAGCCCGACTAATATCATCCTCAGCGCCATCTACTACCACCAAATAATCGCCGGCGTGCAGGCGATCGGTGTAAATTCTAGCTGTTTCTTCGGGAATTCCCAAGTCAGTCAAAGCCTTCACCACTCCACCGAAAGCCGCCGCCGAGACGCCAGTGCTTGCTACGCTAGCCACCAGTGCGGCGCCCAAAGTCCCCGCTGCAATCATCGGCCCGATTCCGGGAATAGCTAAACTTCCGAGACCCACTAGCACGGTGGCTAAAGCACTATTTGTCAGAGTGTCTGCTACCACTCCTGCTCCTGTGTCTAGATTTTTATCGCCCACCTGAGCGATCGTTTGAGTATCGCCTACAGACTCGCCTGCATCCCTAGCAACAACCGAAACTTTATCCATTGGAAACCCGGAAGATTTCAATTCTGTCAGAGCTTGCTCAGCCTCTTCGCGGTTAGAAAACAATCCCAACGCGCGGGTTTGATTGCTTGTTACCATATCTTTCTTCTTATCTCCTCTCAAATTAAACTCACATTCAAGCCTAATTATTGCGCTTGTTTTCAATCACTTATATTGATATTTTTCGATGTTTATCTTCAGCATTCATCTATCTGTAGATATAACCTGAAAAACAGCAACAAAAGTTATAAAATCAGCGACCCAAATCGTGCATGGCATTAATCTCGATCGCACATCTTTGAGTCAGCGCTTCCAACTCCTCGCGATCCGAAGAACCGGGCGCTTCAATTAGCTTGCCAATTCGCACCGTCAGCGGCACCGGACGCGGCACTGCCGAACCTTTCGACGCGATCGCGTGAGTTCCCCACAAACTAACAGGTAACAGCGGCGCTTTAGCCTTAGCAGCTATCAGCGCAGCACCTAATTTCGGTTCAGTAATTCTGCCGTCTGGCGTGCGAGTTCCTTGCAAAAATACACCCGTCGCCCATCCATTGTCCAAAGAGTTGATAGCCGATCGAATAGCACTGCGATCGGCACTTTCCCGTTTCACTGGATAAGCACCGTAAAGCGTAATTGCCTGCTTCAAAATAGGAACTTTAAATAACTCTTCCTTCGCCATAAATGCGACCGGCCGCCTCATGCAATTCGACAAAATCGGCGGGTCAAAATCGCTGGCGTGATTGCTGACTACCACCAGCGGCCCTTCTGTGGGAACATTTTCGGCACCGTAGATGCGGCCCCGAAAGTACAGGTGCAGCATCGGGCTGACAATTGACCATTTGAATAAATAGTAGAGAAGTAAACTTTCGACTGGTTCGCGACTTTTGCTCACAGAAAAACCTATTTACCGTAAATTGCATTGAATATCAGCCTATCAGCTCAGCTATAAAAAATTAACAATATTGTTTAAGTTTTTAGGGCGGGCAATGCCAGCCCGCTGTTGAGTGCGATTGACGGAGTTGCGTCATTCTAGGCGAAGGCGCGCGACAATAAACCAGATTTATTGGCTCTTGCTTTATAAAAGAATCCGATCGAGCGATGGCCCGATCCCAAGATTTCGAGCGTTTGAGGGTCTTCTTCACCCGCGCGAGACAGGGCTGGGCGGGCAAGGCCCAACAAACTTGATGTGTCCGCACGCGAGACAGGGCTGGCATTGCCCGCCCTAGAACCCACATTCCGCACCCGTACAACAGAGTAAGCCCTACAGAGTCTAAGAGAGGGCGCATACTGTGTATATCCGTTCAGAACGAGAAGACAGTGCGGAGTGTACCTGTGAAAATTGTGCCATTAGCATCTTGATTGCCAGGATGGGTAATGACCTGAAGCACAGGCGTAAGGCGGATCTTGTCATTGAGAGACAACGAATAGAATACTTCAAAATTAGTTTGCGTGGCGCTGCCTAAATCGCCTTCAATAAAAGGTTGGCTTGCGGCAATCCCTATCACATTTCCCTCTCCTAGAAAGTCGCGCACAGAAACTCCAGCCATCCAGTAGTGGGGATTCAGATCGCCAAAGGCAGTATCGGCGTAGCTTCCGTAACCGTAGCGCCCAAAAAGACCAATTCGGTCGGCTATGGTCAGTTCAACGTTAGCGCCAAAGACATCAAAGCGATTGCCATAGAAGGTTCCGCCGCTGTATTGCAAACGCAGCGCCAAGTCTGAAGAGGGGGAATATTCTGCTTCAAGGATGCCTTGATAGGTATCGCCAAAAAGCCCGCGATCGCCTTTAACAGTGGGATAAAGCAATCGGGTGAAAAGAGTTCCTCCGATGATTGTTCCTTCACGACTGGGATTAGCCGCCGCCGCCGCAGCATACACCGCTCGAATGGAAAAGTTTCCCTGTCCAGGATTCCAGTCAATTGATGCACATGCACTGGGTCCGTTAATCGGAATGAGAATGTAATTGTTGACGAGTGCCTGCGTACTGAAATCTACAGCGCTTGAGTTTGCGTAGCTATTGCGATCGATGTAATCTGTTGCTATAAATTCAGGTCCAATAGAGACTTCTAAATCTTCTCGGGGTGAAAAACTATAGTAAATGCGATCGATGCCAATTTCTCCATCTCGTGCTGGCTTGGCTGAAAAATCAAGAACGCTACCAAAATTAGGTTCTAGAACACCCGTGACGTTATCATTAATTCCATTACTCCCAGTACCCAATGCAATTCTCAACAAATCTGTACCTGTAAAGCTAGTGCTCAAGTTTAACGACACTCGGTAGAGAAAAGTTGTATTTAGATCGTCACGAGTGATTTCTTCACCCGTAGGACTCACAATTGAGTCACCTTCATATCCTCCTGCGTTCGCGGCAAAGATGACTTGACCTGTTAGTCGGGTTGTCGTAGAAAAGTAATTTGATTCTAACTCAGTTGTGCGAGATTCTAATCCATCTACGCGATTGCGTAGGGTTGCTAATTCAGTTGCAAATTCTTCCTGAAGACGCTGCACCGTTGTTAAATCCTCATTTGATATAGACGATTCAGTTCCTTGCGTGATGAACAGATTGATTTGTTCAAGTGCGGCATTGAGTGCTGCTGCAAACTCATAGCGGGTCATGGTTCGATCGCCCTGAAACGTCGAATCTGGGTAGCCTGCGATCGCGCCATAGCGCTCGACCAACGATTGCAGCGCTTGAAACGCCCAGTCTGTGGGATCAACATCAGCCAGTTGATTTACCGAAGTTACTTGTCCTTCTAAATTTGAGTCTGATTCTTGAGGAATACTTTCAAGAGTTGTTTGAGCGATCCCAGTTGCAGGAGAAAATGTTGGGATATCCTCTCTTGCTTGCTTCTCCTCAAAAGTTACAGATTCAACAGTTTTGCCTAGAACAGGGGTTGAATGATTGAGGATGGCGAAGCTCAGAAGGCTTAAGCAGCCCATGAGATGAAAGTTTGTAAAGTAATATCGCGAGATCATTTTCAATGCTCCAACAACAGATTTTTAAAGGGAGTAACGTTTACGTCTGATTAACAGAGCCGTAAAAGCGATAGTTAACAACAACAATCCAGCAGCAAAAACTCCATGCCACCGCAAGAAGTTCGAGAAGTGTTAGGGGTTTCCATCAGTCGGATAATTTGCTGTAGCTGGGCTGCCAAGTTGCAACCACTTGGTGAATGGCAATGCTCGCAGCCCCGATCGAGTATTGGCGTTCATCAGCCCCCATCGCCAAATTTTCTGCATGGATAAAGGAGACATCCGTTATGCCAATAAAGTCAAATATTGCCTGCAAGTAGGGTTCTTGAAAATCGAGCGGTTCCCCCGCATAACTTCCGCCCCGCGTTGTAATCACCAACGCTTTTTTATCTTTCAACAATCCTTCGTAGCCATCTGCACCTACAATAAACGTCCGCCTCACCCGCACAACTTAATCGATGTATGCCTTGAAGTTTGCAGGTACGCTGTAGTTGTACATAGGAACACCGAAGACAAAGATATCTGCTGCCAGCAGTTCATTAATCAACTCATCCGAAATCATCAGGGCAGCTTCCAACGATCGCGTGAGTCGATCGTCCGGGCTGAATGCTGCGGCAATCCAGGCTTCGTCGATCGGTGGAACTGGGTGTCGTCCCAAATCGCGATATGTAATCGCATCTTCTGGATGCAACTGTTTCCACAGGTCAACGAATTGCTTTGTCAAAGCACGGGAAATAGAGCGATCGCCTCTTGGACTTGAGTCCAAATGCAAAATGTGTGCCATTTTAAGAATCCCCATTTTATTTGCTGATACAGTCCGTTTCAACTTGCTGCTGAGGGTTTGTTAAGGTGATTAGACCAATCGTTTCTCTTGCTTGAATCTTTGGTAGACAGCAATCAGTAAGGCATTACCGATCGCCAAAATGGCTCCAAACCCGACGAGGGTATTGACAACACCAAAGCGATCAGAGAAGAAGCCAATTAGAACTACGGGAATGCCGTAGCCTAAATAGGCGCAGACAAAATATCCAGAAGTGACTCTCGCAGCTTGAGCGCCACCCAACCGCACCACATCAGCCAATCCACCCAGGTAGGTGAACCCGTAGCACGCAGTTCCCGCGATCGCCACCCCAGCCAACACCAAACTCAAGCTACCGAGCCACGCTCCGCAGGTGAAGGTGAGATAGCCCAAGACAAGCAATACAGCGCCAATTTGCAGCGATCGTCGCGCTTCCAACCGCCGAGCAACGGGTTGAAACAGAACCCCCGCGATTACGATGATGAATAACATCGGCCCCGACCAGTTCGGCAATCCGTATTGCGCTAATTGGGCAGGTAAAATGATACCGACGATGCCAGCCAGCGACCACGCCAAGGCGATCGCCAGCCCAGCCCAAATAGCCCCCGGTGGAAAGCTAGGCAACCGAATCAATGTTCCTGAAGTAGTGGGCTGTTCAGGGATGCCGATCGTTAAACCAATACAGCCCAGAATTAGAATGAAGACGACCCAATAGCTGAATGGAACCAGTGAATTACTGTACGACAGCACAGCATTCGTAAACAGAACACCGCTGGAGAATCCCAAAGAGGTAGTTAAGCTGACGTAAACGGCAACCTGGGTAGCGTTTTGTGGCATCAGTGTTGAGAGGTATGCCATTACGGTTCCAGTAATTAAGCCAACGGCAATTCCTTGCAGAACTCGTGTGACAAACAACGTGTAGATATTTGGTTGAGCGATCGTCAAAAACGTTGCGACACAAGCAAATAGCAAACTCGCTAGAATCACGGTTTTGCGTCCAATTCGATCAGAGGCTCCACCCAGCAGAATCAGCGTGGGTAGTAACCCTGCAACGTAAGTTGAGAAGGCGATCGCGGAGATACCGCTGCCAAAACCTGCCATCTTTGCATAGGTGCCATACAGTGGAATTTGCAAGTTCGCTGCATGGGTGATGAGAAAAATGGCTACTGCCACAATCAGTACCGATCGTTTCATTGTTCATTCCCTGGTTATTCCTAGGGTGGAAGTCAGTAAAATAAAGCAGCCAATAGCGATCGTAAATTTCAGCGCTCAGGCTCCTGAATGACAGGTTAAATTCATCAAAAAAGACTGAGCTTTGCATCAGCAACTCAACAGTTGCAGCAAAATTTGAATCGATCGCTTGCTGATGAGAAATTTGGCAACTGTATCGCTGCAATTGTTTGTAATTTCTCAATAACAATCTTTATAAACTAACTTTATAGGCTGGAATCAACGCTGTCTTGCACGTTCTTTCGATTTTGGACACATTCTTACTGACTTTTGAGAAATGCTTTAGGGGTGACTCCGACCAGTCGTTTGAAGTGACGACTGAGATGGCTTTGATGGGTAAAGCCAAGATTGAATGCAACTTCTGCGATCGTCAGTTCCCCTTGCAACAGCAAGTTCTTGGCACGTTCTATCCTGCACTGGATCACATATTGATGGGGGGCAAGTCCAGTTGACTGTTTGAATAAACTTGAAAAATAGCTCGGACTCATCTGCACAATTGCCGCGAGTTCCGAAAGGGCTAAGTCTTGGTCAAGATGCTGATGAATATAGTCAATTATTTGCCGCAGTCTTCTCTTTGGTAATACGTTTATCTCTGTTTGAGAGACAGGCTTTTGGGCCCAATAGTGCCGCCATAAATGAGTCATGAGGGCAGCCGTCAGCGAGTCCACATAGAGACGACTGCCAACTGAGCTAAACTCAAGTTCTGACTTAAGTGCAACCCCAATACTGTGAATCAGCGGATCGGGCTTGCTGAAGTTGGGAATAAATTCAACATCCGCGACATCGGTTAGATCGAAGGTATGACGCACAAACGTACTTGGCTCAAAACTTAGGGTAATGAATTCATACTCTGTGTTCCAATAAGCTGAATTGAGTACATCAGCCGGAACAACCGTCACATCTCCATAACTAAACTGCTTAGTTTGGAAGCGATGCTCGATCATCTCCTCGACCAACGGAGGCGAAGGGCTGCGATCGTGGATGATAATGCGATGCTGCTTAGAATAATTCTCAGCAAGTTTATGGGGTTGATGTCGGTGATATTGAAGTTGAATCCCGTCCCATCCCGATCGATCGCTAGAAAGCAGCGGTGGTTCAGGATAAAGCTTCAGAACATTGTCCTTCTGAGCAAAGTCAACAACCAAGATATCTGAGGCTACCATTGCTTGCTTTACTGCTATACAAAACTTGGCTAAACTTATTTTTCAAGAAAAAGCTTTAGAATAATCATATACATCCAGGTTGACTTTGTAAAGCTTTTTCTTTAACTTGTTTGCTATGAAGACCAATAAGCCAGCAGAATCAACCAGCGTTCGGACTCGGCGGGCGCTCGTCCAATTGCTCAAACAAGAGGGCCCGACGGATGCGGGAACCCTTGCCTCCCACTTCAATATCACGGCGATGGCGGTGCGGCAGCATCTCTATGCTTTGCAGAAAGAAGGATTAGTCACTTACCAGGAAGAATCTCGTCGAGTGGGTCGTCCTGCTAAACTGTGGCAACTTACACCCGCCGCCGATCGCTTCTTCCCCGATCGCTATGCCGAGTTAACGCTGGGTTTAATTAACTCCATGAAAGTGGCATTCGGTGAGGCAGGAATCGCTCGGCTGCTGGAGGTCAGAACTCGCGAACAGATTCAGACATATCAGGCGATCGTGCCTGATAACGCTTCACTTCAGCAGCGGCTAGAAGCGTTAGCACAGCAGCGAACCGAGGAAGGCTACATGGCAGAAGTTGTAGCTCAAACCGATGGCACTTTTCTACTGTCCGAAAAGCATTGTCCCATTTGTGCGGTGGCGACTACCTGTACAGGCTTGTGTCGGATGGAGTTAGAAATTTTTCAAGCTGCGTTGGGTGAAGATGTGATGATCGAGCGCATTGAACATATTTTGGCGGGCGATCTGCGCTGCGTTTATCGGGTGGCTCTGGTAACAGCTTCAACTCAAACAGGACTAAAGCCTGCGCGTCACACTTAAATCAATAAGTCCTAAGTAATTAAGCGATTTTGAGGTTGGTTGTTGAGATCAAAGCGCCCAAGCGCAACTACAAACCTTGAAAGCCACAAAAAAATCAAGTCCGCGCAGGCGGACACAAGCTTGTGTAGCGCAGATTTCAAGAGACTATTGGTTGATCAACAAGGGGTTTCACCACTCACCCCTAAAAATGGTGGTTCTTGACTAAATTTTTAATTGACCATATAGCTGTTAACTACCAATAGCTAACGCAAATGCTGCGTTCCAGAGGGGATGGGTAACACCCCCCGCTAATTCGCCAACAGTCTCTTTCTATCTGGCGCTAATTTTTGCAAAGGGTCAATTTCCGGCTAGCATCGCTTTTTGTCCATCAGGCGAAGTTGCATAACCCAAGAAATCCTTAACTGCTTGGCTAGGAGGGTTTTTGTAGGCGTAGTACAACTGCCGCTTGTAAGGATAGTTACCAGCATCAGGCGTCGCACCGTTGACGGGAACAACGCGCACCGTTTTCTGATTTACTACTTGAGCGAAAGTCGCATAGCCAATACCGTTATTGCCTAAAGCTTGCAACAGGGGAGTTGTCGCATCTCGATCGAGCGTGGTAATATTTGGCGCAGTCCCAAACTCCCCACCTCCGAGCACTTGTTCTTTAAACGTTTGGTGAGTGCCGCTAACTGCCGGTCGATTTATCACTTTAATCGGGCCTGCCGGGCCACCGACTTTCGACCAGTCTTGAGCAGTTCCCTTGAAGATATCTTGAACTTGAGCCGAGGTTAAACCTCCTGTGAAGGGGTTGTTCGCGCCAACTACAAGGGCGATCGTATCTAGGGCAACAGGCACCGCTGCTAAACCCTGACCTTGTTCTTGAGCCGTCAAAGGTCGCGATACCGCTGCAATATCGGCTGTTCCCGCCACCAAATCTTGAATTCCCTTTGCAGAACCATTTGCTTTGGTATCGACTGTCGTGCCGGAAAACTTGCCTTGAAAGCCGTTCTTGAGGTTCTGATTGATTGTCACCATGCTGGTAGAACCGTCAATTCTCACGGCCGTGCCCGCAGGTACGGAAGCTGGAAGCGCAAAAGAAGTAGCTGCAACAGGCGAAGCACCGCCGACTACTGGCGCTACTGGAGGCAGATTGGAACTGCCACCTGCGGAGGGTGTGGCACTGGGTGTATTATTAGCATCCTGTGCTGCTGGTTTGTTGAGAAAAAAGAACCAACCGCCACCGGCGAGCAACAGAAATAACAGAATAAAAACTATGGGGGGAGGCCCGCTCTTAGCCATAAAATTCTCCTTAGCTGGGAAGTTCTTTGTTGTTGGAGTCGTCTAACATTTGCAGCCTGCGATTAACTTCATCGTCTAAGGTCATATTTTCTAATTCTGCCTGAAGTCTTTCTTGGGGATTCTCAGATATTTCTGCTAAAGCTTGCTGTTCGAGGTGGTGGTTGTGGACGGCGTTTTTGGCTTGCTCAAATTGCGATCGAGCTGAATCGATACTGAGGTCGTTGTTGACTTGGGATATGGCTCGGAGGGCTTCGTTAATCTCGGCCATATCTTTCATATTTTGCATATCGGTTTTGTAGGCTTCCAGCTTCATCCGTTCTCGATTTAGCTTATCTTTGGAAGCGTTCACAAACTGTTCGGCTTGTTTTACTTGGGATTCATACTGCGGCAGAATTTGTTCTATCTGAATTACTTTCGACATTGCCAAGCGGGCTGCTTCTTCGTTGCCGTTGCGCTGGGCTGTGATGGCTTGGCGCTCTACGGTTTGCATTTCCCTAACTTTTTCTTCATATTTCGTTTTGGCGCGCTGGTAGGCTGCAACTTGGGTAGAGACTGCTGCTGCCAATTTTTGTACGGATTCTTGCATCGATCGCAGCGACTCTTCGGCTACCGCCACCGCCACCGGGCCGCCGGATTCTACGGGCAGTCCCCACATCCAGTTCCAGGCACCTACTATGGTTCTGCCTGCCTTGTCGCCCATCAACCAGTAAAGAACTTTTTTCATATAAACACCAGATAAGCTTGGTTTTTACGCCTAGTTTACATCAGGATTTGTCGATCGCCCCCAAGAGTCGATCGATATCTACATTTTTGATAAAAATTTTCTAAATGCCTGAATCGTCTATCCCCAAGTTGCACAACAGGCAATATTCGGATTTGCCTGTTGTGCTATTTGTTTTTCGGCAATCTTCGGGCCAATTAACTCTAAATTTTATAACCTGCCGTTTAATAACAGGCTAAAAATAGATTAAGCGGGTAAATCTGCAAAACTGCTAACATTTACCAGCGCTAAATCTGGAGTTGTCCGTTTGATCAAACCTGTGAGAACTTTGCCGGGGCCAATTTCCACTACGCGATCGATTCCTTGTTGCGGCAGTTGCAGGGAAATTTCTCGCCACCGCACGCCTTTAGTCATCTGCTGAGTCAACCGCTGCTTTAAAGTGGCTGCGCTGGTAGTGGCTGACGGTTCTGCGTTCGAGAGCACCAGCATTTTCGCATCGGAAAACCTTGCAGACTTTAAAGCTAGTTGAAACTCTGCCGCCACCCCGGCCATCAGGGGAGAGTGAAACGCACCGGAAACATTCAATTTAACCGCGCGTTTGACTTTGATTTTGGCAAGCAAATCTTCTACTGCTGCGGGCGTTCCAGAAATCACGACTTGTGCTTCGCTGTTGTCGTTTGCCAGCACTACGTCTCGGCTGTATTGAATTTGCAATTCTAGTTCCTGCCTGTCGAACCCGATCAAAGCCACCATTTGCCCGCCGGAGGCAGTGTCCATGAGTTCGGCGCGCCGTTTGACTAAGCGCAAGCCGGTTTCAAAGTCAAAGACGCCTGCTGCGTAGAGAGCAACGTATTCTCCTAAACTGTGACCGGCAACCACTGCTGGTCGATCGCTTTTTTCTCGCATTAAGTCGGTCAAAATACTTTCTACTACGAACAAGCAAGGCTGGGTGTAGAGAGTCCGAGATAGTTTTGCTTCTTCTTTTTGGCAAACTTCCGCGACAGACCAACCTAAAATTTCTTTAGCGAGCTCAAATTTGGCTTTGGCTGTTGGCAAGTTTAATAAGTCTGCACCCATCCCGATCGCCTGGGAACCTTGTCCGGGAAATACCCATGCTGTTTTAGTCATTTTTCCGGTAATCTGCTAATTGGTGGTTGCTAATTGGTGATTGCAAAAATTCTTTCTTTCCCGCTTCTAAGTTCGCTCGCTGGTATCCGCTATCTTTCGGTTAACGAACTATCTACTCGCGACTCACAATTATAACATAATAATTGCGCTTTTTACGAGGTTTATATTTTTTTTGCTACTTTAATCTGATTAATAGCCGTAACAAAATTTTCCACCTTTAAGCCAGGAAAAGTCGATCGAAGAATAGAGGATTTTTAATCTCAGGGCGCGCTTGTCAAGAACTCCTGTCCTCCGGGGGTGCAGCCGTACACCTTACCCTGTGTGTATAGCGTGTTAAAGGATTTGTATTTATCAAGGGTCGAAATCCCGACCATCACCTGGGCAAGTTTACAGTCGGGAAATATCACCTTCCCCATTGAAAAATAGTCGCCCCCCAAGTTAAACCTGCACCGAAACCAGCCGCAGCAATAGTATCGCCCGCTTTAACTTTACCCAGACGCACGGCTTCGTCTAAGGCAAGGGGAATTGAAGCCGCTGAGGTATTGCCGTAATTCGCCAAATTGCTGATTACTTTTTCGGGGGGAATCTTTAGCCTTTGGGCAACTGCATCCAGAATCCGCTGATTGGCTTGGTGCAACAGCAGCCAGTCAATTTCAGCAACGTTGATATTTGCCCGAAACATAGCTTTTTCTATGACTTCCGGCACTTTTTTCACGGCAAAACGATAGATTTCTTGACCATTCATTGTGATGGGATGAAATCCACCCACTGCGACGCTAACGCCCTCAATTAATTCTTTTGACTCGGCTTTGTAGGCCAAATTGAGAGACGAATTTTGCGTGCCGTCGCTGCGAATTTCAAATCCTAAAAAGCGATCAACTTCTGAAGCTTGCAAGACCACCGCACCTGCACCGTCTCCAAATAGAATGCAAGTACCGCGATCCGACCAATTCACCCACCGAGATAAAATATCGGCTCCGATTAGCAAAACATTTTGATACACCCCTGTCCGAATGAACTGCGAGGCTGTAACTAAACCAAAAATAAAGCCCGAACAAGCTGCTGTCAAATCAAAAGCCACAGCTTTTGTCGCGCCCAACTGATATTGAATTTTACTGGCCGTGCCAAACAAATCGTCAGGACTGGAAGTCGCCAAAATAATTAAATCGATATCTGTCGGTGAAATTTCTGCCATTGCGATCGCCTGAAGCGATGCCTCGGACGCTAAATCGCACAAAGAAGTGCGATCGTCCGCCAGCCTGCGGGAGCGAATGCCCGTCCGCGCCCCAATCCACTCGTCAGAAGTTTCTACAATCTGACTCAAACCGTTATTATCCAGCGAAACCTGCGGTGTACAAGAACCGCTACCCGTGACGGCAATGCCGAACCCTGATTGCTGCAACATTCCTCTCCATTTATGAGCGATCAATCTAGAAATTAAAAATTAAAAACTACCAATTAAAATTATTTTTTAAACGGCTGAAATTACTTTTTTGTGAAGCAAAACAGTTGGTTTAAGCTGACATTTTTAATTTTACATTTTTAATTTTTAATTCCTACTTACTGCCTCTAATTCACAGCTTCTTGTTCCAGAGCGCTTTGGTTATTGGACGATCGAATTCGCTCCAGCACTTGGTTGTCAACAGCCTCCTTCGCCAAACGAATGGCATTGAAAATTGAAGCAGCTTGAGACGAACCGTGGCTGATAATGCAAACTCCAGCAACGCCCAACAGCAAACCGCCGCCGTGTTCAACGTGGTCTACCCGCTGCTTGAATCCTTGCAAGCTTTTTTGCAGCATAGGGTCGTTAATTTGATGTTGGAGTCCTTTGACCAACTCTTCCTTAAGCACCTGGACTACGACTTCGCCCACCGCTTCGGCAAACTTCAACAACACGTTGCCGACAAACCCGTCGCAGACAATCACGTCCAACTTCCCCGACAGCACGTCGCGGCCTTCGGCATTGCCCACAAAAGGAATGTTCGGGTTGTCCACCAATAACTGGTGAGTTCGCACGGCTGCATCGTTGCCTTTAGAAGGTTCTTCGCCAATGTTGAGCAGGCCGATTTTAGGTTCGGCGACGCCCAGCACGCACTGGCTGTAAATAGTTCCCATAAGAGCGAACTGCTCCAAAAATTTGGGGCGGCAGTCCACATTAGCGCCGACATCGAGAATGAGTACAGAGCTGCCCGCTACCATTGTCGGCAAAACCGCACCGATCGCAGGGCGATCGATTCCGGGGAGCCGGCCCAACCTGAGCAGGGCAGCAGCCATTGCCGCGCCGGAGTGACCGGCGGACACCACAGCATCAGCTTGCTGCTGCTTTACCAAGTTCATCGCTACGTTAATCGAAGCGTTGGGCTTGCGTTTGAGGGCACTCAAAGGTTCTTCGTGCATTTCCACCGCTCCTTCAGAAGGAACGATTTCTAGCTGACCTGTAGAGACGCGGCCGATCGCGTCTTGTTGCCGGAGCGAGTCTTCTATTTGCTGCGGGTCGCCCACGAGCAAAATCTCTACGCCTAATTCTTCTTGTGCCTTAAGCGCTCCAGCTACAACTTCGGCGGGGGCATGATCCCCACCCATAGCGTCTATCGCAATTCTTGCGCGTGTCGATCCCATTGACCAATGTTTGAGAAACACTAAAAATTCTACCAGGAAGTCAGGAGCGTGAATCCACAAGTCTCAATAAAGAACTAAAATCCGCTCGCTAGGGCGATCGGACAATCCTTATTTCCGACTACTCTGATAGAACTTGTTTTGTCACTACTTTACTATTTTTGACGGCATATTGAAAAAATCAATGAAATAGTTTACATGACCGCAAGCACTTTAGTCCGGGAACCCCGGATTCATCCGTGGAGCGAGAAAAAAGCTCCCCATCCTCATCACTTGCCCCCGGATTTATCAGTGGGAGCGCTTTCTTCAATCTGAAATCTCAAATCTCAAATCTCAAATCGATTGACTTTAGGAGTAAAAAATGCTGGATTTATTTAGCTCAGGGATGATGTCTCTGTGGCTGGACATGGCTGGGGTAGGCACTGCTGCGCCTAATGCTGCGTCAGTGCTGGCTTGGCGGGGAGGGATACCCGGGTTAGTAATGGCCGAAGATTTGGCTTTTGGGAGAATAAATGCGGCAAATCCAGACTTGCCCGCCGAAGCGACGGTGCGGGAATATTTAAAAGATTTGAAAGATAAGAACTTGATTGATGGGAATCAGGGAATTTGGGTGCAAGCGGGAATGATGCCGCTGGTAAGTCAGCACGGCAAGACGCTGATGCCTGGGGCTTCGCTGACTAAGATTGCGACTTCTCTGGCGTCGCTGGAGACTTGGGGCCCGGATTATCAGTTTGAAACGCGGTTCCGGGGAACCGGGCCGATTAGGAATGGTGTGTTGCAGGGGGATTTGGTGGTCAGCGGCGGGGGCGATCCGCTGTTTGTGTGGGAGGAGGCGATCGCCGTTGGCAATGCTCTCAATCAAATGGGTATCAATCGTGTGGCGGGGAATTTGGTGGTGACAGGAAATTTCCGCATGAATTATCAGTCCGATCCTTTGGTGGTGGGGGAGATACTGCGGCAAGCTCTTGAGGGTAGCAATTGGCCTGCGGACGTGGTGGCAATGTATTCTAAGATGGCTCCGGGAACTAGAAAGCCGCAAGTAACGGTGGCCGGCAGCGTCATTGCTGAGAAATTTGTGACTTCGGGGCGTTTGCTGCTGAAGCGCCGATCGCTCCCTTTAGCCGAAATTCTTAAGCAGATGAACGTCCACAGCGATAATGAGATGGCTCAGATGCTGGCAGACGATTTGGGGGGGGCCAAGATAGTCCAGCAGCAAGCGACTTGGGCTGCGGGGGTGCCGGAGGAGGAAGTTCAATTAGTTAACGGTTCGGGATTGGGAGTGGAAAATCGGATGTCTCCGAGGGCGGCTTGTGGGATGATGCAGGCGATCGCCCGCAACCTTCAGACTACTGGGCTGACGATTGCTGACTTGTTTCCGGTGTCCGGGCGCGATAAAGGAACTTTGGAATACCGACACATTCCGCGCTCGGCTGTGGTGAAAACTGGTACTTTGGACACGGTGATTGCTTTGGCTGGAGCCATACCCACGCGCGATCGGGGTTTAGTGTGGTTTGCAATTATTAATCGCGGCAGCGATTGGGACTCTTTGAGAGCACAGCAAGATATATTTTTGCAAAAATTGGTGCAGCAGTGGGGAACAGCATCGATTTTGCCAGTAGCAATTACACCGCACATTGACGGCGCCAGACCTGCCTTGGGGGCAGCAAATCGTAGCGATATTTTGGTCGGAGGTTAAGAAATAGGGGTTGAGTTGGGGTTCGCACAAAGACGACCGACATAATAGCTTAGAATTGAAACACGACTATTCTGCAAGAAGATGATCAAACTGCGATTGAAGAGATACGGGAAAAAACGCGAGACAAGCTACCGGATTGTAGCGATGAACAGTTCTACCCGCCGCGACGGCCGTCCCCTAGAAGAGCTCGGCTATTACAACCCCAGAAATAATGAAACCAGGCTGGATGTTCCAGCGATTGTCAAGCGCCTGCAAGACGGCGCTCAGCCAACTGACACCGTGCGTGACATCCTCAGAAAAGCCCATGTATTTGAACAAGTCGGAGCCGGAGCCAACGTTGAATCCAGCACAGCAACAGTCAGCTAGTCCCAACTATGCTGGACTGGTTAAGTTTTTAATTGGGCCTTTTTTAGAGACCCCAGGCTCTTTGCGGGTTGATTGCGAACTGCACCCGCGCCAATCGCGGGTCTGGGTTAGGCTCGCTTTTGAAGATCCCGACAAAGGCCGGGTTTACGGTAGGGGCGGACGCAATATTCAGGCAATTAGAACTACGCTCGAAGCGGTGGCGCAGACGGCGGGTCAGTCCCTCTACTTAGATATATACGATGGTGAAGCAGGCGATCGTGGATCTGGCCCGCCCAGGGGCGATCGCGATCGCCCAGATCGGCCGGATCGCGATCGCCCGGATCGCGATCGCCCAGATCGTGGCTCGCGGGAGCCGCGAGGCGACTTCCGACCCCGGACGCCACCTCCGTCGCCGAGTCCCTTAGCTAGCAGAACTCCGAGAGAACAACCTCGCCGTACTAACACACCTACGTTTAGAACGAGCCGAAATACTCCCGGTTATTAACTAACTGCAGAGCCAAGAAAGAATTTTAGATTTTAGATTGCCTGTTGTAGAGTTTGTATTAAAAGCCCCGTTTGGTTTGAAATTGCCGGTTTTGCGATCGGAAACAAATGTAAAATTTTAAATTTCAAACCAAAGGGGGCATCAGGTTAATCTAAAATCTAAAATTTCAAATCTAAAATCTAAAATTGCCTGACTTAATAGGAGGGAGATTTGATTTGTGCTTCCAGCACCAAACTCATTTGGGAGCTACATCTAAAAGACGCCTTAGATACTAGGTCAAACCTAGTAACGGGCGTCTTTTTGTTCGCAAATAGTGAGTCGTTTAACGCTTAGTTGTTAACTTTTAATTGCTTATTTGGAGGAGCTTATGTTGGCATGAATGAAAAACTAACAATAGAGTTACCGAGCACTCAAAGCGCAATGTCGCTGGCCGGTAATCAAGAAGAAAACCTGAAAATGATCTCTAAGCAAACCGGTGCTACCCTGGTAATGCGAGGGCAAGACCTGCTGATTTCTGGCACAAAAAGTCAAGTAGAATTGTGTCATAAATTAGTGCGCTCGCTCTCCGACTATTGGAAATCCGGCAAAAATATTACCGGAGTTGAAATCCAGACGGCGCGCCAAGCTTTGGATACCAACCGCCAAGGCGATTTACAAGACTTACAGCGAGACGTGCTCGCCAGAACCCGCCGCGGCGAAGAAATTAGAGCCAAAACCTTCAAGCAGCGGCAATACGTCCAAGCAGTACGCACGCACGACCTGACATTTTGCATTGGCCCTGCTGGTACTGGAAAAACATTTCTAGCAGCTATTTTCGCCGTGCAAGCGCTGTTGAGCAAGCAGTACGAACGGCTGATTTTAACCAGGCCAGCCGTGGAAGCTGGCGAAAAATTAGGGTTTTTGCCGGGAGATTTGCAGCAAAAAGTCGATCCATATTTGCGCCCGCTTTACGACGCCCTGCAAGAAATGATCGACCCTGAAAAAATGGCCGATTTAATGGAAAGAGGCTTGATCGAAGTAGCTCCTTTAGCTTATATGCGGGGGCGCACTCTCAGCAATGCTTTCGTCATTTTGGACGAAGCTCAAAATACGACGCCGGCTCAGATGAAAATGGTGTTGACTCGTCTGGGCTTTCGATCGAGAATGGTAGTAACGGGCGATATCACTCAAACAGATTTGCCGCCAAACCAACAGTCGGGATTGTCAGTCGCCCAAAACATTCTACGTAACGTTGAGGGCATTGCTTTCTGTGAATTTTCTCAAGCGGATGTGGTGCGACATCCTCTAGTGCAGCGGATTGTCGCTGCTTACGAACTGCACGAAACATGAAGGAAGAGGAAAGAAGGAAGAAGGAAGGCTTTAGTTATCTATGAGAGAAGGAAGAAGGAAAAATTATCTTTTTTTTATCTAATTCCTTTTCCTACTTCCTAACTCCCATTTGATTCTTATCGATTTAATCCAAAATCCACAATCTACAATCCAAAATTGATATGACTGCGACTCTGAAAGAATTCTTAGAAGCTTGCGAACAATTGGGAACGCTGCGTTTAATCGTGACTAGCAGCGCGGCGGTGCTGGAAGTGCGCGGTTCAATTCACAAGCTGTTTTATGCGGAGTTGCCGAAGGGTAAGTATGCCAATATGCACGCCGAAATATTTGAGTTTCACCTGAATATGGACAAAATAAAACAGGTGAAGTTTGAAACTGGTGAGGCAAAAAGAGGAAATTTCACTACTTATGCAATCCGTTTTCTGGACGAACAAAATGAGGCTGCTTTGAGCGCGTTTTTGCAGTGGGGAAAGCCGGGGGAATACGAACTAGGACAGGTGGAAAATTGGCACGAATTGAAGGAAAAATACGGGGAGGTTTGGGAACCGGCACCTGTTGAGGCGCTTTAAAAAATAGGCTTGTCCACCTTTGAATTGCATATTGGGGGCGGGTTGATGCCCAACCCCTACTCCCCTCAAGCAGAACATTTATTTTTGTGCAACAGGCATCTTGCCTGTTTATGAAAATGGTATAAAATAGGATGTTTAACTGATTTGTTGTCTAATTTTTGAATTAATGAACCGCAGAGGGCGCAGAGAACGCCAAGAAGAGAGAAAGAAGAGAAAGAGAAATATCAGGTTAGTTGTTTGAATGTAATTGGGTATGAAGGTAATTTGGGGTTTTTGTCTAGTTTTGGCGGTACTGCTGTGGGGTGGCGTTGCGAGAGGGGGGGTTTTGGGCGATCGCATATCAAGTTTTCCCAATTGGGAAAGCAAGCCTCCTATCGCTGTAGCTAAGGGAGATTTGGTATATCCGGACTGGATGGCGGGGAATTGGAATGTTGCGAGCACTTTGGTAGATTTAGCCGCTCCTTTAGCGCCAAATATTGTCACGCCAGGGTTTGAAAACAACCGCCAGTATTTGCAGCAGCCGGTATTATTTAAAGTACGATTTCAACCTGAAAAAAATCTTGGTTTTATTTATAAAAATACATCTAAAAAAGCTACAAAGATTGTAGCCGATCGCACTTTTAACGGTTTGAATATTGCCAAGGCTTATTTAGGCGATCGTGGCGTACTTTCGGTGAAAGTCGATCCGACCAATCCCAACCGCCAAATTACTGTTTTGAAAGGGGAACGCCAATTAATTTCGATTGTTACCAGTCGGGGAACTGAGACGCCGAATCCTGGCGAGTTTGTGTCTACAGAGATTTCTCAGCAAATTTTTCGGGGAGAGTCTGATATTTATTTAAATGAGGTGGAAACAACAACGGCTTATCAAGTTTTTGGAGGCGGGAAAAATGGCGATTTTGCGAGTAAAAGAATTGAGGCCGATCAGGTGACAGCGATTTATTTGTCGCCGCAAGACCCGGATTATTTTGCTGCTGGGGGGCATCCTGTAGCGTTGTACCGATATCGGTTGGAGTTGGTGCGGGCATAATTAAGTTGTCATCTCGATCTACCTAGCAACGATCGACTTTGTTCGGCCCTGTCTCTCCTTACATCAGCTTTGCTAATAACCCTCATCAGTTTAACTGTCGCTATGTTGGGAGTTGCTGGTGTCTTCGGTGGTTCTTTGTTCTCCGCCATGCACGGTTCTTTGGTAACATCTTCCTTGTGACAGTGACGAGTGGTGGAATTGATACGCGGGAAATCTATCGTCGGGTGGGTGTGCAGGAGGTTTGGTTTTGGGAGGATGGTGTAATTTCGGTTTATTGTTTGCGTCCAACGGGATATGAGTTGGTGAGTAAGAGTGAACTGTTGCCGGAGTTGGATTTGCGATCGATCGAGTTCTATTCGCGTATGGCAGACCAATATGATGCTGTGAATGCTTTTATGCGATCGATGTAGAATAGAAAAGAGTAATTCGGTGGCTTAATTGCGTTGCGATCGGGTGAAATTACCCCTAGCTTATATAAGATTTAACTTGCACTGAATATATGCTTTGAATACGGGATTGAGAAGAAACATCGATCGCGTTCCTACTAACACTTTTTCCACTAAGCCGCGTCGCGCTAAAGATTGTATGGCTTGCCAAAATTCTGGTTGGGATAATTCACTATCAGTAGCTTTTCGGGAAATATCTACAGTTTCATTTTTAGTGGCTAACCAGTATAACGCCTTTTTTTCTGAGTCTGATAAACGCTCTAGGTGAGATTCTAAGATGGGTTGTAAGTCACCTAAGAATAAATCATTTACATCGGATAAAAACAGGGAAACGCTACCATCAAATAACTCCCAAATAGTTGCAGCAATGATATTTAGCCAGGAAGGATGACCTTGATAAAGGGCGATCAAGTCTGACCATTTTTCCTCATCGACTAATCCTTTTTGTTGGAAAATTTCTGCGGCTTCTTCTCCTAAACCTTTGAGGTGTAAGCTTCGCGTGGAGAGGTTTTCGGCTTCTAAATTCGCGATTTCTTTGGGTTTTTCCCAACTGAGGAGGATTAAACAACTCTGATGAGAGGATGTGGCAATTTGTTTAAAAAATTTGCCATAGTCTTCATAGCCTGCTAAATATTGACCTGCTAATTGACTGCTACTAAAAATATTCTGTACGTCATCAAGAATTACTAGACAGCGAGAAGATCGGAAATAATCGATGATTGTGGGTAATGGGGGTTGTTGCGATCGCCCAAAAAATTGCTTGAGTTCGGTTTGGAGGGTTGAAAGTGCCGGAGTGTTGGTGAGGCTTAACCAAATAATATAATCAAATTCGGTTTGAATTTGTTCGATGAGTTTGAGGGCGATCGCGCTTTTGCCAATTCCGCTTAAGCCGTAGACGGTAATCAAGCGGGTGTGGGCTTGTAAAATCCATTGTTTGAGGGTGGAGAGTTCTGAAGTGCGATCGTAAAAGTAAGGGAGTTCGGGTGCGTCTGTTAAATCGATTATGGGCGATCGATCTTGATTTTGGGGAGATTCAGGGGGAAAGGGCGAGCGAGTTTTTGTATCTTCATTAGTTTGTACAAATTCATTACAAATATTAATATTGCCTTTTACACATTGAACAAAATTAGAAACTTGAGAAATACTATATTTTTTTTCTACTTTAGAACGAAAATTAAATTTATTAAGGTCTTCTCCTAATTCCTCACGCAACTTTTCCCATAACTTAGCCGCTTCTTTTTTAACGTGAGATTCACTACACTTAAACTCTTTAGCTATTTGAGGATATTTTTGCCTTTGCCAAACACCCGTCAGTATTGCTTCCTGTAGGGGTGTAAGATGTTCTCCGGTTTTATTAAAAATCGAATTATTCGCCCATTGTACAACATCTTCAACATTCATGGGTCAGCGTTGAGTGAGGTTGATTGTACTATATCCTACTAAATCCTACTTTGTCAAGTAAATTTTACCAAATTATACTAAATTGGTTCAGGATGGTTATAAAAATTGGATGCTAAATCCGACCGTTTTGAGTTGTCATATTTGATCGAAAGTATTGCGAAATAAAATCATATAATCTGCTATAATAATTCTATCTATAGTTTTCCTCATATCTATATAGTGTGCGTAATTTCTGTAAATAGAAGCTCTAACGATCATGGAAGTTATCACAAAATTTTACCAACCTTGGCTTGAGAAATGGCGCAACCATCGCTTTCAAGCTATTCTGTTAATATGTTTCTTCCTTTGGACACCGCTCCTAGTTGTGGAAACTTTGCAGGTTCAAAATTCCTGTCATCCCATGATTGATTGGTCTAAGGAGTTACCACCAGAATGCCAATTTAAACAACCTAAGCAGCTCAAAGTTGTTAATAAACCTGTGATTACCGAGACCAAAGTTTCCCCTCCGGCGAAGAAACCTGATTGGGTTCAGAAGCCATCGGAAAAAACTCCTCCTCCAGGGGAGGAGCAACCCAACAAACCGATTCAGGAATCATTAAAAGAAATTGAAGAATCTGCCAAACAGCATCCCGATATTACGGGAGCAACTATTGGAATTGTTTTTGCCACTGGTGCAGCTATCGCTAATGCACCCTTAGTTGTTACTGTAGGAATTGGCATTGCTCTGTGGTTAGCTATCAGAACAGCTCTTTCTCTTTAGAAAGCTAAATCAAAGTCTTGTCTAACTTACTCACCATACCTTTAAGCAGCAATTTACTGAAAATGGAACCTGTTTCTAATCAATCTCAACAATCTTCCAACCTAGCGCATAGTCCCTTAAATAGTGAGTCGCAAGTTGTTCCTTCTGGCACTGAGCAAATTCAGCAAAATTCAAACAGCCCAGAACCCCCATCGTTCTCTTTAAGCTTTTTAGGCTCGCAAATTTCAGTCGGTAAATGGGCTGTGCTGGGAATTGTAGTAGTTGCTACTGCGTGTACATTTTTTCTCTTAACTAAAGGAAGCGAATTTTGCTTTTTCAGCACTTGTACTACGACCGATTCTACGGCATCTATTGCTATTAATTTTTGGGGAACTTTAGGAGGTGCAGCAACTCTAATAATCCTCACAAACGTGCTTGGTGTCCCGCTCATTCCTGCTGTTGCTGTGGCAATGGGAATTTGGTTCTTGATGCAAATTTCACTTCATTAGTTTTTGACATTTTAAATCACTTGCATAATATGAATCTCGTCGAACTCGCTCAGGTTTCTAAATCATTCTATAAAGGGTTTGGCGTTTCTCAAGTCCTTAAAAATATCAATCTAACTGTAAAGCAAAACGATTTCATTGTTTTGCGCGGTGAAAATGGCTCTGGTAAGTCTACATTACTTAATCTAATTATAGGAGTCTTAAAACCTAGTAGTGGGCAGATTAAACTTATGGGACTTCCCCCAGATAACTCTTCTTCTAAAATTGGTTTGGGGGTAGTTTTGCAGGACACTCAAGTTCCCCGAAAAGTCAAAGTCAAAGAATTAGTTAATCTCTTGCGAAGCTATTACCCCAACCCTCTTTCCAGCGAAGATATCCTGAATAAAGTTAGTCTCGCACACAAGGAAGATGCTTGGGCGACTGATTTATCTGGGGGGCAAAAGCAGCGACTTTACTTTGCCCTAGCTTTGGCAGGAAATCCTCAACTTCTCATCCTTGACGAGCCAACGAGGAACTTAGACGATAAAGGCTATGAAGAATTCTGGAAGCAAATAAAACTCTGTCGCCAACAGGGAATCACTATTTTGATGGTGACCAACAATAAATCGGACTGGGAAGAGCTAGGTACTTTAGCTACTCGGTACGTCACCCTGCACAATCTCTCCGAATCTCCCCAAAAAAGCCAATTAGTTGAAGATTTTCCGATTCCTAAATCAGAAGAAAAGTTAGATGCTGTTGCCGTTCATGATCCCGTCTTCAATCAATCAGAGCCTTTAAATCCAAACATTTTAGTAATTATCCGAAACCAGTTTGTGTTTGAAACACGACAATTTCTTCGGACTCCTCTGTTTCTCCTTGCAACTCTCAGCTTAGTAGGTTTTGTACCCCTATTGAATAAAGTTCCAGGTATGACAGGAAATTCTGCAATAGAACCTATTATTTATATCTCGGGAATTATTTTTTTTACAATTGTTATCGATCGCCTCGGCAAACGAATTGCTGTTGAGCGCTCTGAAAGATGGCTGAAATTGTTGAGGACGACACCTTTACCCCCAGTCGCATACATAGTAGCAAAGATAGCGACAGCCCTCCTACTTTGTATCGTCAGCCTCTTACTAATTTTTGGGCTGGCAATCTGGCAACTGAAAATATCAGCCGATCCTAGTTCCTGGTTAGTTCTCTTCCTCTGCCTACTTCTGGGTATTGTCCCTTTCGCAATTCTTGGTCTGGCACTGGGATATTTGATCGACCCCAGGAGTGCTGATTCTATCCTCAGCTTATCGTTAATTGTTGTTCCCCTAACCTGCGGAGCATATCCAATTTCTGAATCAAAAATTGTACAAAATTTGATGGTACTATCGCCGTTTTACCACTATCGAGAGTTAGTTTTTTGGGCAGCAAAATTGAATTACGATAATCAGATATTTCTACACTTGCTATGGCTAATTTGGAGTTGCGGCGTATTTGGATTAATTGCTACTTGGTCATATCAGAGAGATCAAGCAGTTCAGTAATTTGTTTATCATCAACACAAGTTAAAAAGGCGGCATCAGGCGACCTCTTTAGTAATTGTCAAGAACCGGTAAAGGGAGATTCATGGTAAGACTAAGTAGAATCCAGTCTTCCAATACCTCTTGTAATTCTTCTGACACACCCTCCTACATCTTACAAATCGCCCTACCTCCTCACTGGCTGAAATCCCTGCACAAAACTCATCCAGCGTGGTACTTTATCACCTGTAATATCTAGGACAGGAATGTTGAAACTTCTGACATCGGGGCGACCGATTTCACCAGCCGAAAAAGTAATATTCGTAGGTTCCGATTTACCTAAACCATAAGCACTAACTATTTGATTAGCAAGTCGGCAGGTTATTGCAAAACTTCCCATATTAATCGTGCCACCTCCAGCCTCGTAATTCCATGTAATACCGGGTGTTAAAGTCCCCTCCTGACACATAAAGTGAGTGACTTCAAACATTTTAGCAATGTGAACATCATATCGCCTTAAGCGTCCTCCATATGCCGGTGCTCTGGTATCACTTTCTGGTACTACAATCGATCCAAAGCCTTCGTCAAAACCAAGCTTCATGGGTAGTGCTGTGGAACTTGTGAGCGGTTGACTCGCTTGAGGTTGTACGCGAGTCGGTGACATCTGTATTGGTTTGACAAATTGACTATTAGCGCGAACGAAACAACCTTGCGCTGCACCAGCAGCGTAGCTTTTTCCTACAAAAAGCCAAGGTAAACCCCTGGTATCGTTGAAAGTACCAGCAGCATTGCTAGGAAAGCTTTCAAAACGCTGTCCCTGTTTTAAGACACCAACTAAAGACCAATTAAAAAACTCAAATGGAGTGCGGTTGTCAGCACGCATAAGTTCTTCAAAAGAAGAATTTGTCATGCGACAATTTAACCCATTTGGATCTGGATCTACTACTTCCCAATAAGTATGATAAGCTCTTCCCATATAATTACCTTGATTATTAGGACTTGGGAGAGGTGCAGTAGAACCCAGTTTAGCTGTTCCTAATACCAGACAAGTTGCCAGAGTAATGGTTTTTAATTCTTTTAACATCAATACTCCGGACAGTTTTTGGAACGAGACTACAAGCTTTACAGCGCAAGGATCATAAATAAAGTCCAATTAAATGC